>NZ_JAMPRR010000017.1:0-255287 GCF_028483405.1 Providencia sp. PROV076
CATATTTTTTTCCGTTCGCTCAGCTTTCCATCAAATTTGACTTAGATAGCTAGTTTTTCCAGCGTTTTGAACCCTTCTGCTTCGAGAACAGGCTGTAATCCTTTTGCGTTGTCATCCATTAATAAGCAATATGCGAAGTTTTCTTCCTCTGAATTGGCGATTTCTTCTTGATTATTAATGAGCCAGACGGTTCTTCTGGCGATTGCAGAACCTGAATCAATAAATCGAGTTCCATTTGGTAGCACTTTTTCGAGCTCCTCTATTAATAGAGGAAAATGCGTGCAACCCAAAATAACGGTATCAGGCGGCTCTGGCATTCTAATCCATGGCCTGACTGTTTGAGCAACTTCATCTAGTGGTAAAGTTTCCCCATGTAACTTTCTTTCTGCAAGTTGAACTAATTCCGCAGAACCGAGAGAAATCACTTTGCAGTCTGTTGCAAACCGTTCGATCAGCTCTTTGGTGTATTCGCGGTTTACAGTGCCTTTCGTCGCCAATAAACCAACTACGCCATTACGCGTTAACTTGGTTGCGGGTTTAATGGCTGGAACAACCCCAACAACTGGGAACGTAAAATGTGCTCTCAAATTAGGAAGGCTGACCGTACTTGCGGTATTACACGCAATAATCACAATAGTTAAAGGATGCTTTGCAGCAATTGCATTTACGATTTGATAGACCCTATCAATAATAAACTCTTCACTTTTTTCACCATAAGGGAAGGCTTCATTGTCGAATGCATAGATATAGTGAGCATTCGGGATCATTTTTTTGACTTCACGATAGACAGATAACCCGCCCACTCCAGAGTCAAACACTAGAATGGTCGGGCGAACAGATAGGGTGTTATCAGAAGTTGTAGCTTCCTGTGAGGAAATATTCTCTTCCAGCGGTGCGATAACCATACGCGGTCTCATAGTCTTTATCGAACATATTAGCTATTTTACCACGAATTGTGAGATGTGAAGTGATTGGATATGCAGCTGTTAGATCCCAAAGGCTAACGCCGCCGAGTTTTATTCGCTTAGAAGGCCATTGGCTATAGTCATTATCATAGCGGGAGCCTATATATTGGTAGGTTAGCCCCATGTCTACTTTATCAATAGCCCAATCTAGCTGATATTTAACTTGCTGCTTAGCGCGTCGCTCGAGAACCTTATCCGTCTTTTTGTTACGAGGGTCAACATATTGATAGGTAACTTGGTGATGAAGGATGCCAGTTTCGAACTCACCAACCCATTCAATTCCCTTAATTTCAGCTTCACCAATATTTTCATAAGAACTAATTGGGTTACCTGCTTTATATGCAATCAGGTTATCAATATCATTGTGGTATGCATTGACCTGCCAAAATAGTGGTCCCGTTGTTCCTTCAACACCAACCTCCCACTGTTTACTTTCTTCAGGTTTCAAGCTCGGATTACCTAGCGTTGTTCCATATGCCGATGAAGAATATGCATATAATTGGGTTAGATTAGGTGCTTTATAAGCAGTTGCATATGAACCAACAAGTTTGTAGCCTTCATAAAACTCCCAACTAAGGCCTGATTGCCATGTTGTGTGCCAATTAAATTCAGAGTGATGGTCAGAACGTATAGCCGCTTCTGCTGTTACAGAATCAATAATTGCATATTGCCCTGTGAGGTATATCCCTGTGTTATTTAACGTCTGTTTTTCATTGATCATCGCGTAGCTGCTAGGCTCAATACTTTGGCGTTGATAATCAATCCCCGCACTAATATTTCCTTTATCTAATAGGTAACTATTACCCCATTGAATATTGTACTGTTTGGACTCATCAAGATTTGCAGATTCACTATATTGCCCTTTTCTTGGATCAAAATTGTAATCTTTTGAATAACCATAGCTTCCCATCAATGATGATGAATATTTCCCTTGATGATATTTCAAGCCTGTTTCATAAGTTCGGCTATAGAGTTTACGTGTATCAACACTAACTCCCGCATATTCTGATACGTCATAACTCGTACGATTGTCATAACCATATGCTCTTGCGTACGCTAAGATTTCTGAAGAAAATTGATGTTCAACACCTAACCACAGTGACTTACTCAAAAATCCATCTTTATCATACTGTCTCGGGCTAACTTCTTTTGGCGCCAAATCAAATCCTTTGGTATGCGTATAAGCTCCGGCAGCTGTTACCGTCGTATTCTCACCAATTTTTTGCTGAGTGGAACCGTTATAGTTTTGGTAGCTGTGTGAGCCAATACCTGCATTTAATGTTGTGCCATCGTTATCACGACGAGTGATAATATTCACCACACCACCAACAGCATCAGATCCATAAACCGCAGAGCGTGCGCCGCGAATATACTCAATGCGCTGTACCAGAGAAATTGGGATTTGGCTCATATCGGAAGAACCGGAAATACCTGCTTGATTCAAACGGATACCATCAATTAACACTAAAACGTGACGTGACTCTGTGCCACGTATAAATAAGGAGCTTTGTTGCCCCATTCCGCCACTTTGAGAAATATCCACTCCCGGTAAGCGCCTTAATACATCAATAATGGTATTTGACTGCCAATGGTCAATATCTTCACGAGTCACCACCGTCACTGGCGCTAATATAGAAGAAATCGGTTGTTCAAAGCGGTTAGCGGACACAACGACTTGGTCAGCTTGGTTATTTGCACTTGCCAAAGAAGAAGTAGCGCACAGTACTGCCAGCGCAGCGGCCGATAACGGCAGCGACTTTTTATTATTCATTATGATTACACTCGGAAAATCAATTCAATTAACATTCCGCGAGGTTGAATATAGATTCGCGCAGATATTCAACTAAGCGATTGGAAGTGTGGTAGGTATCGGACTTATAAGTGACAAGTTGGGCTTCTATATATGAAATAAAAACGATATATAAAATGAAAATTCGACCTGTTATATCCCCTAAATAATTCAAGTGACATGTAGGCGGCAAGCGAAGATATCCCTAGGAGCATACTGAAGTATGTGACTAGGGTAACTAAGCGATGCCAACACCCATGTAGCTTGAAGAATGACGGGGATACCTTAATTACCGTTGCGCGTCAGCTTTGGATTCACACCAAATTCCCTAAACCACAGTCTATTATCGTAAGTTGAATAGTTATAAGTGTCTACGGATGGATAATGAAAACTGGACATCTTCGCCGCTTTCCCTACAATTTCGCTCCTGATACGAATTTATTACTGTTTTATGGAGCCAAACATGCCAAACACCTTGCACACTGAAGACTACGGACAACAGCTCGAAGAAAAAACGGATCGTTTAAAGGCGATGATGGCTCCTTTTAACGCCCCAGAACCTGAAATATTTTCATCACCAACATCCCATTATCGGATGCGTGCTGAATTTCGCATTTGGCATGAAGGTGATGACCTGTTTCATATTATGTTCAATAAAGAAACAAAAGAGCGTATTCGTATTGATCAGTTCCCTGTCGCAAGTCAGCTTATTAATGACATGATGGCAGCATTATTGCCTCTCATTAAGCAAAATGAATTACTGCGCCATAAATTATTTCAAATTGACTATTTATCAACACTAAGTAATAAGCTAATTGTTTCGCTGCTTTACCATAAAAAACTGGGTGAAGAGTGGGAGACAGAAGCAAAAGCGTTAAAAGCTGTTTTAGTTGAGCAAGGCTTTGATGTGCAGTTGATTGGCCGTGCCTCAAAAACCAAAATCATGTTAGATAATGATTATGTTGATGAAGTCTTACCTGTGATGGGTAAAAAAATGGTTTATCGCCAAGTCGAAAATAGCTTCACGCAACCTAATGCGCAGGTCAATATCAAAATGTTGGAGTGGGCAATTGAGGCAACGCAGAATTCGACGGGTGATTTATTGGAACTGTACTGCGGAAATGGAAATTTCTCTTTAGCATTAGCGCAAAACTTCGAACGCGTATTAGCGACTGAAATTGCAAAACCTTCTGTAGCAGCAGCTCAATATAATATCGAAGCCAATAATATTGAAAATGTACAAATTATTCGTATGTCCGCAGAGGATTTTACCCAAGCTATGCAAGGTGCTCGTGAATTTAGGCGTCTGGAAGGTATTTCTTTAGCTGATTACCAATGCAATACCATTTTTGTTGACCCGCCTCGCAGTGGTTTAGATACAGAAACAGTGAAGCTAGTTCAGGGTTATGACCGTATCCTATATATTTCATGCAACCCAGAAACCCTATGCGACAACTTAGTTGAGCTGACTAAAACCCATAAAATAGAGAAATTAGCCTTATTCGACCAATTCCCGTATACCCATCATATGGAAAGTGGGGTACTTCTAAGCCGCTATTAATTGACTGAAAACAAAAACGCCGCAGTGATATGAACTACGGCGTCTTATATTAGAAAAGTCGTATAAACTTAATTTTCAACTTCTTGCTCAAGTGCGAGTTCCGCTTTTTCTCTCTTACGTGCTTTCCAGCTTGAGTACATCCACAATGCAATGATGACAATAAAGGTTGCAGGGATAAAGTTAGAGCCTATTTCAGGGTTTTGAACACGTAAAATCGCGGCATAGCCAAATAACCCAATAAAAAAACTACCTGCAACAAATTTTGGCAGCCCCATCGGCATCGCTTGATGTAAATAGCGCTGGTGTAAGCAATACACCGCCAATATCAGGGTTAAAATTGGGAAAAATGAAAAGTCGACCAACGAGTTAAACAGCGTTGAAAAGGTCCCATGGGTTGCAAGGCCAATCACAAAGGCTAGCAATAGAGTGCTTCTTTCATAACTTTTTTGATCCGTCATTGATTCTCCTTATTATTTAGTGAGGTCTGGGTCAGTTTGATTTTGTTTTTCCTGTTCCCGGCGGTACCAGTAGTAGGCACCTTTCGCTATCATTCTTAACTGTAATACCAGCCGTTCTTCGAGATTTCTGCGTTTTTCTTCATCGATATCGAGCGCTTCCGCGCCTGCGCTAAAGACAATCGTGACCATTGCCTCTGCTTGCATTTCAGTAAAATGACGAGGCATACGGCTTTCAAGTTCAAGGTAATCGGCCAATTCCGCAATAAAATGTTGAATCTCCCGAGCAACTGCTGCACGAAACTCAGCAGATGTACCCGAACGCTCCCGCAATAATAACCTAAAGGCATTAGGGTTATTACCAATAAACTCCATAAAAGTTGAGACTGATGTACGGATCACACTCCCACCTTTTGCAATGCGCTGCCTTGCTTGGCGCATTAGCTGGCGTAACATCAAGCCACTTTCATCGACCATCGTCAGCCCGAGTTCATCAACGTCCTTGAAATGACGGTAAAATGAAGTCGGTGCAATCCCAGCTTCACGTGCAACTTCCCGCAAACTGAGGCTAGTAAAGCTCCGTTCAGCGCTTAATTGGCTAAATGCGGCTTCGACGAGTGAACGCCGAGTTTTTTCTTTTTGTTTTGCTCTAACGCCAATTGTGTTGCTCACGGTGATCCTAGTTTCTTATCATGGAAGGTAAATGTAATAAGCATTACTCTTCGCCTAGCATACCTGAAATTTGCGCATCTGGTTCAGAGAAAAATCGACTCTAACGACAAATTACTCATTTTCAGAATTTCGCTTACTCACTCCGTGTTTCCCTTCACCGCTTTCTTATATATAGAAGCAATCACTTTCCCCTCTACCCTACCCGAACTGCAAAAAATAGATTCACCAAAAATGCACTCGATTTTCTGACTTTCTTTTTTTATAAAACAATTCCTCTAAGAATTTTGAATTGAGACAAGGCGGCCAAATAAGCGAGCCCCTAGGAACACGCATAAGTATGTAACTAGGGTAAGCGAGTGTAGCTAACCTGTATCAATTTGAAAGAGGGCGAGGAAATTAGGTGAAATAACCAACTAATGATAACATCTTGTTGTCATTTTGTTTTAGAGCAGGTCTTACCTCATGCAACTTACCCATTTTGATGCAATAGTCATTGGTTCCGGTCCTGGTGGTGAAGGCGCCGCCATGGGGCTGGTGAAACAAGGAAAAAACGTTGCTGTTATAGAACGTTATAATAATGTCGGCGGAGGCTGTACCCACTGGGGGACGATCCCCTCAAAAGCCCTCCGCCATGCAGTTAGCCGTATTATCGAATTCAACCAAAACCCTCTTTATAGTGATAACTCCCGTAGCTTAAGCTCCTCTTTTTCTGAAATTCTTCGTCATGCTGAAACAGTAATTAGCCAACAAACACGCATGCGCCAAGGGTTTTACGAACGTAATGGTTGCCAAATGTTCTCGGGGGAAGCCACCTTTATCGATGAGCAACATATCAGTGTTCGCTACGCGGATGGAAGTTGTGACGTTTTAAGTGCAGATAAAATCGTGATTGCCACAGGTTCTCGCCCTTACTGCCCTTCCGACGTTGATTTCAACCATTCTCGAATCTACAACAGTGACACTATCCTCAACCTGACTCACGAACCTCGCCATGTGATTATTTATGGTGCCGGTGTCATCGGTTGTGAATACGCATCTATTTTCCGTGGATTAGGGGTTAAAGTTGATTTAATCAATACCCGTGATCATCTCTTGGCCTTTCTTGACCAAGAAATGTCAGATGCCTTATCGTATCATTTTTGGAATAGTGGCGTTGTTATTCGTCATAATGAAGAATATGAAAAAATCGAAGGGGTCGAAGACGGTGTTATCGTTCACCTGAAGTCGGGTAAAAAAGTCAAAGCTGACTGTTTACTGTATGCGAACGGAAGAACCGGTAACACAGATAGCTTAGGTCTCGCTAATGTAGGAATAGAGTCTGATAGCCGCGGTTTAGTTAAAGTCAATAAAGCATATCGTACCACTAATGAACATATTTATGCTGTTGGTGATGTTATCGGCTATCCAAGTTTGGCCTCTGCAGCCTACGACCAAGGCCGAATTGCAGCCCGAGCCATTGGTGGTAGTTTAGGTAATGCACATTTAGTGGAAGATATACCAACAGGGATTTACACCATTCCTGAAATTAGTTCAGTTGGCAAAACCGAACAAGAATTGACGGCAATGAAAGTGCCTTATGAAGTCGGCCGGGCACAGTTTAAACATTTAGCACGTGCACAAATCGCAGGTATGAATGTCGGTAGTTTGAAAATATTATTCCACAGAGAAACATTACAGATATTAGGCATTCACTGTTTCGGTGAGAGAGCGGCTGAAATTATCCATATCGGCCAAGCTATCATGGAACAAAAAGGTGAAGGTAATACCATTGAATATTTCGTGAATACGACGTTCAATTACCCGACGATGGCGGAAGCTTTCCGTGTTGCAGCTTTAAATGGTTTGAATCGACTATTTTAATTATTTTGTGATTTATGGTTGCCAATAACCTGGCAACCATCATCAACTAAAAAGTAATTAATATTGGTGCTTTAATCTCTAAACTCTATTTTTATAATAGTTATCCATTGAGTTATAGATGGTCTCAGCTAATTGTTCATAGCGACCACGTAGCGGTGAACCCGGGCGATAAACTAATACAATTGTTCGTTTCGGCTCAGGTTCAATACAATTTAAATAGCATACCCCATCACGACAAACTTCATTAGGTACCGATAAATCTGGTAAAAGTGTAATTCCACTCCCTGCTGCCACCATATTTCTTAACGTTTCTAAGCTCGTTGCTCTGAAATGTGTATCTTCTTTAGCACCGGCTTGGAAACAAAAACCCATGGCTTGGTCACGTAAACAGTGGCCATCTTCTAACATTAATAGCTTTTCACCTGAAAGTTCGCTCATTTCAATTGTATCGCGATCACGCCATGGATGACTTTCATAAATAGCCAATTTCATGGGCTCTTCAAATAACGGTACAACAATAAAAGGTTCCGTTTCTTTAACTTCCGCCAAAATAGCGCAATCTAATTTACCGCTATCTAACTGAGCTAATAATTGTTGGGTTTGTGCTTCATGCAAATAGATTTCTAATTTAGGGTGAGCTTGGTGCAATTGCGGAATAATATGAGGTAATAAGTATGGCGCAACCGTTGGAATTAAACCAATGTGTAATGGGCCCGACATACTTTCCCCTTGGAGGGCAGCCATTTCTTGTAATACTTTAATTTCACGCAAAATAGTACGGGCTTGCTCAACTAATAATAAACCTTGTTGAGTAAAAAGAACTTTTCGGCTAGTTCTTTCTAATAGCATGACACCAAGTTCTTCTTCTAATTTACGAATTTGGCCACTAAGCGTAGGTTGACTGACATGACAGGAATCCGCGGCACGTCTAAAGTGTTTATGTTCGGCGAGCGCGACGAGGTACTCTAAATCTCGAATATTCATATTTCTTTTCCTTTCGTGAATTCTCTGTCAAACCAAAGATAGATAATACCAATCACTATATCGATATTGTTTTGTTTTATCTATTAATAAATTGAAAAATGGTAGGAAAACCTCATTTTTTGAACAATACTCGCAATAAAACGAAACAAAATGTAATATTTGGAAACAAAATACGTCTTGCTAGTTATCCTTTAAAATAGATAATCCGTTAACTAATGGTTAAATTTATTTATCATAAACATCTTAGCATAACATGCTAAATAAAGGCGTTAACTGGTTTTTTTTAGATCTAAACGTCGACAAATCGCCTCTTAGCGTGGCTAAGTAAGGTCTTATTACCTATCCCAAATGTGAAAACAGAGTATATCGATATTCATAAGTTAAGTAGTACGACAAAAAGCATAGCTTTATCTAATCAACTCGGAAATTATGAATTTAAATGGGTAGGTAGTTCGAATAATACTGGGCTCATCAAAGTAGAGTATCAGTAATTGTCTCACCATCACTTCCATTAAGACTCTTCGGAGCTCTTTTTGTTACTCCCTAAAGGAGTTAACCAAACTTAGTACTAATATATACTCTTCAACTGATGAATAATCCCAATCAAATACCACCCTGCATGTTAATCATTATATTAACGTCAAATGAAAGAAACATTTTGTTATATTCCCTTTCACTCTTTATTAAAGTTTGTAAGTTTTTATATAAAAATAAATGTAAATTACAACCCACTTTTGTTAAATCCCACACTAAGCATTAATACAGATTGATAACAGCAAGAAAAAACACAGAGGATAAAACCTAAAAAATTCATTAGAAAGCAAAAATACAACATATTACACCAATAACATGGCAAAAATTAGAATCTGTAGCCGCGAAAGTATGAGTAAATAGATTTAAATCATAATGGTAGTAATTTTATTTTCTTTATATTTTTAAACATTTCCTTTTTTTATTTTACACCTAAACGGCGTTTTTCAATTTATAATCCCTTCATCAAAAACACCAGGGAATATCGAATCACTATTATTATTCTTATTTAAAAAGCACACATATCTAATTTAAACATACAGCAAGTTGATTAATCAAAAATCAATGACGGGATACTATTATGAAAAATTTATTATCAAATATTCAAAAATTCGGTGTTCGTTCGCTTACTGCGTTATTATTGGTTACCGCTGGCGCATCGATTAATGCCTATGCAAACAGTGACCAACAAAATGGCGTTATTAATTTTTCTGGTGCGGTAGTATTCCCGCCTTGTTTTAATGATGTCACTGACAAACACGTCACTTTAAACTGCTTAAATAACCAGTCTGATATGGTTGCCAACAAAGTGAATTTAAATGACATCACAAACACACAAGGGTGGAAAGTAATTAATGATGGCAGAGGGGAGTATTCATATAACTGGGTGAATGAAGAAAAACAACTCGGAATGCTAACCATTAAATATATTTAAAAACAAACGCGTTATGGGGATCGGGGTAGTCATGCTACCCCCCATTTTATCTTCGACAGCCAATCACAGCCCTAATCGAATTTTTGCTTCCACAATGGCTTTTGCCACTTGCTTCTGAGAAACCCCGCCTTTTGCTAATCGTTTATCTAAACAAGACTGCAGTGATAAAATTTCATAAACGTCCAACTGAATAGTATCACTGAATTTTTGCAATTCGCTGAGTGCCATTTCTTCTAAAGCCTTACCTTGCCCAATTGCGGCAACAACTGCTTCACCCACGATATGATGAGCCTCACGGAATGGGACACCTTTAGCAACGAGGTAATCGGCTAATTCGGTTGCGTTCGCATAACCTTGTTTCGCTGCATCTTCACAACGACTACGACGAATTTGAATACCATCAAGAACCAATGCAGCCATGTGCATACAATCTAACCAAGTATCTAATGCATCAAATAGCCCTTCTTTGTCTTCTTGCATATCTTTGTTGTAAGCAAGAGGAAGCCCTTTTAGCGTCATCATCATACCTGTCAGTGCACCTTGAACACGCCCACATTTTCCGCGGATCAATTCCAATGCATCAGGGTTTTTCTTTTGTGGCATTAATGATGAACCGGATGTCACTTTGTCTGATAATTCGACAAAACCTGCTTCCCCGCTATTGAAGAAAATTAAATCTTCTGCGAAACGAGATAAATGAACCATACCGATACTTGCGTTTGATAATAATTCAAGGACGTGGTCTCTGTCTGAAACTGTATCCAAGCTATTACGCGTTGCCGAAGCGAAACCTAGCCAAGATGCAAGCTGCTCACGGTCGATATCATAGGCAGTTCCCGCTAATGCACCACACCCTAATGGGCTGACATCTAAGCGTTTTAATGTATCTTGTAAACGACTTTCATCACGCGCTAACATTTCGCTATAGGCTAAACACCAGTGGGCAAATGTCACTGGCTGCGCACGCTGTAAATGTGTATAACCTGGCATCACTGCGTCTTGGTTATTTTCCGCGGTGATGACCAACGCTTTTTGTAATTCTGTCACCGCTTCAAGTAATAATGCGACTTGGTCTTTACACCACAATTTTAAGTCCGTTGCGACTTGGTCGTTACGGCTACGGCCAGTATGTAGTTTTTTGCCCAAATCCCCCACTTTATCAATCAGCTTACCTTCAACCCAGCTATGAATATCTTCTGCATCACTTTGCAGGATGATTTCAGGGTTATCTTGCACTTCTTTAAGTAGGGTATTTAGCGCTTGTTCTAAAGTTTGTTGTTCGCTATCAGACAATACACCAACTGTGACCAGTGATTTTGACCATGCGACTGAGCCAACAATATCTTGCTGCGCTAAGCGGTAATCGAAACGCAATGAATCATTAAACTGTTTGAACCGTTGATCTGCTTGTTGACTAAAACGCCCACCCCAAAGTGCCATAACTAATCCCTACCTGATTGATAAAATAAGTTTTTAACCCCGACAGCGGCCTTGGCTGCCGGGGGACTATCATTTGATTTATTTCGCTTTGTTTTGTTCTTTCAGCGCACGAATACGTGAAGACAGTGAGTAAAGACGAATAAACCCACCTGCATGGCTGTGGTCATAGACTTCATCTTCACCGAATGTTGCAAATTCTTCTGAATACAGGCTTTTATCCGCTTTTTTCTGAATCGCAGTCACTTGCCCTTTATATAACTTCAGAACAACTTCACCCGTGACATCTTGCGCTAATGATTCAGCAGCTGCTTGCAGCGAGTGGCGTAATGGTGCAAACCAACGCCCATCATAAACGACATATGACATTTCTAAACCGAGTTGCTCACGCCATTTGTAGCTGTCACGGTCAAGCACCAGTTGTTCAATACCACGCAGTGCGGCCATCATAATGGTGCCTCCTGGGGTTTCATAACAACCACGAGATTTCATCCCCACTAAACGGTTTTCAACGATGTCGATACGACCCACACCGTGTTTTGCACCTAAAGTATTTAATGTTTCTAAACAACCGAGTGGAGACAATGCTTGCCCATTCACCGAAACGACTTCACCATGTTTAACACCAACAGTCACTAATTCAGCTTCATCTGGTGCATCTTGCGGGTCAACGGTCCATACCCAGCAATCTTGGTTTGCTGCATTCCACGTGCTTTCTAAGACACCACCTTCAGTAGAAATGTGCCATGCGTTCTCATCTCGACTATAGATTTTTTCTAAGCTTGCCGTTGTTGGAATATTACGCTCTTTCAGATAATCGAGCAGCGCTTCACGGGAACGTAAGTCCCACTCACGCCATGGCGCAACCACTTGTAACTGTGGTGCTAATGCCGTATAGGTGCTTTCGAAGCGTACTTGGTCATTACCTTTACCTGTTGCGCCATGAGCAACCGCATCTGCACCCACTTTTAAGGCAATTTCAACTTGTGCTTTAGCAATAATTGGGCGAGCCATTGACGTACCTAATAAATAGCTACCTTCATATAACGCACCTGTTTTAAGAACAGGGTAAATATATTCTTTGATGAACTCTTCACGTAAATCGACGACATAGCACTCAGATGCACCTGACTGTAGCGCTTTTTTCTCTACGCCGACTAACTCTTCTCTGTCTTGCCCCACATCTGCAACAAAGGCCACAACTTCGCAATCATCATAGTTTTCTTTTAGCCATGGAATAATTGCTGATGTATCCAGACCGCCTGAATATGCTAATACAATCTTTTTAATGCCCTTTTTCATAACGTACCTATCCGCTCAATTAATATGGTTATTCCATGGCTCATTTATGATGCCAAGATCCGTGTTCCAATTGCTGTTCCATTAAACAGCTCGGGAAGTTGTTCTGCATGACGCCAGCTTGCAATATCAACAGAACGTTGCAAGGCAGCCGCAGCGTCTAATGCCGCATTGACCTTCACAATCATTCCATCAGTAATAATTCCCTGCTCAATGAGCTTTTGCGCTTTTTGTGTCGTCATTTCGTCAATTTTTTGGCCTTTGCCATCCAAAATACCGCTTACGTCAGACAGTAAAACCAAATCTGCGTTTATGGCTTGGGCAATAGCGGTTGCCGCTTGGTCCGCATTTACGTTCATCAGCTCACCGTTAGAGGTGATACCGATAGAGCTAATAATGGGTAAATACCCCGCCCCCAACAATAATTTCAATAACTTCGCATCGCCGGGTTTCGCATTACCAACATGGCCTAATTCTTCGTTTAATTGCGTTACTGTGGCACTTTGCCCATCACCGAGGGAAAGCCCTACAGCCGGAAGTTGATACTTCGTTGCCCATGCCAATAATGTTTTATTCGCCGTACCTGCTAATGCCCCGGTAATGATATCGATTTGGTCTGCTGGCGTGACCCGCAACCCCTGCTTTTTAACGACAGGTAATTGCAGTTTTTTCATCAATTCATCAACTAAACAGCCACCGCCATGCACAATCACCAACTCACGTTGATGGACTTGACGATAGGTTTGAATAGCTGTAAATAATTTTTCAAGTGCCTCGATGCTATCAAGTAACACTCCGCCCAATTTAATCACTAAGGGTTGCATGGGGTTAATCCTTCTTAAAATAAAGACTGAGTTTCAGCAAAACCAAAACGAATATTCATGCACTGAACGGCTTGTGCTGCCGCACCTTTGAGTAGGTTATCTTCTGTACCCACTAAAATCAGATATTCACCATTCAATACATAGCCAATATCACAAAACGGTGTCCCCACTACCGATTTCAATGCAGGAACGCCTTTTTCATATAGCCGCACTAACGGTTTATTTTGATAAGCATCTTTAAACGTTTGTGTGATTTTTTCTGCCGTCACACCCGTTTTTACTTTGCATGTAATCGTGGCAAGAATGCCCCGAGAGAAATTACCCAAATGTGGTGTGAAAATAACCTCTCTTCCCAAGTGAGTCGCAATTTCTGGCTGATGGCGATGAGTAAAGATGCCATAAGGCTGCAAACTCACTTCACAAAAGCTATTGGTCATCGAGGCTTTACGGCCTGCACCGGAAACACCGCTGGTGGCATTAATCACTGGCCACATCGCTTCATCCAGTAAATTTTCTTCAATCAATGGTTTAAGGGCTAATTGGGAAACCGTTGGGTAACACCCTGGAACCGCAATCAACTGCGCTTGACGAATTTTATCGGCCTGCCATTCCGCTAAACCGTAAACTGCTTGCATTAGCCATTCAGTATTTGTATGTTCAAAGCCATAGTATTGCGTATAGAAGGCAGGATCTTGAACACGATACGCACCCGATAAATCGAACACAATGCAGCCCGCTTCAAGAAACTGAGGTGCAATGTCGTGGCTCACTTCATGTGCCGTGGCAAGGAAAACAACATCAATACCTTTCGCTGCTTCTGCGACATCTGTTAATGGCAGAACAGGAAGATCTATGATGCCTTTATACTGAGGGTGCAAATCAGAAAAACGTTTATTTGCATCCGCACTTTGCTTCGATACCATCAATCCTTGAAGATTAACTTCAGGATGGCGTTGCAAATAAGCGGCTAATTCTGCTCCAGTATAGCCACTGGCCCCGATAATGAGTGTGTTCAACATATGCTTTCTACCTTGTACTCGTGACCCAAACAGTTTAATGTGTATTTTTATTCAAATAAAGTGCATGAATATTGATACTATTATGGATAAAGGCTGTCAACAGTGAATATTAAATTACCTGCATTTATTGAGATTTATCGTCAATTAATTGCCATTCCGTCGATTAGTGCGATTGATTCTCATTTGGACCAGAGCAATAAAGCCCTTGTTGAGCTTCTCGGTGGGTGGCTCGAGACGTTAGGTTTTTCGGTCAACATTCAACCCGTGCCGGAAACACGTGATAAATATAATTTGCTTGCTTCCATTGGCGAAGGAAATGGTGGGCTGATGCTATGTGGTCATACCGATACCGTGCCCTTTGATGATGGACGTTGGAGCAAAAACCCGTTTGAGCTGACAGAGCATGATGGCAAGTTATATGGGCTCGGAACCGCAGACATGAAAGGCTTCTTTGCGTTTATTGTCGATGCGTTACGCGATATGGATCTAACGCAGCTCAAGCGACCATTACATATCCTAGCAACAGCGGATGAAGAAACCTCCATGGCTGGGGCACGCTATTTTGCAGCTAGTACAGCACTAAGACCGGATTTTGCGATTATTGGTGAGCCGACGTCGTTACAACCGATCCGCGCACACAAAGGGCATTTATCGAACGCTATCCGTATTACTGGGCAATCGGGGCACTCTAGTGACCCAGAGCGTGGCGTCAATGCGATTGAATTAATGCATGAATCTATTTCCCATTTAATGGATTTACGAAATACGTTAAAAGAACGATTTAACAATCCTGCATTTGTCATTCCCTACCCGACGATGAACTTTGGTCATATTCATGGTGGTGATGCTGCTAACCGAATTTGTGGTTGTTGTGAATTACATATGGATATTCGCCCGCTGCCGGGGCTAACTTTGCAAGACTTAGATGAACTACTCAATGAAGCTCTTGAGCCTGTTAGTGCCCGTTGGCCGGGACGCTTGGCGATTGAGCCCATGCATCCACCGATCCCTGGCTATGAATGCCCAACGGATCACAAGATGGTGGCAGTAATTGAACAGTTATTAGGGCAAAAAGCGGATACCGTGAATTACTGTACTGAAGCGCCGTTTATCCAAGAACTCTGCCCGACGTTGGTTCTTGGCCCTGGTTCTATTGAGCAAGCACATCAACCTGATGAATTTATCGATATGCGCTTTATTGAGCCTACTCGCCAATTAATTAGCCAAATGATTGAGCATTTCTGTTTTACTGAGTAAATCTGACTAGCGATAGGTCCGAACGCGACACTGAAAAGGGTCGCGTTTTTTGATCATGAATTATTTTCCTGTTGCCTTTGAAAAAACCTCAGCGTCATAATTTAATTTAAGTATTGACTATTGGTACCGATCTGGTAATTTCTATTTAGCCGTCTAAACGTATAGACGCACAAATGGATATAATAACGTACAAGAAATAGTAAGTCTGCAAATTGCGAGGTTACAGGGTATGAGTTTTTTTCACGCAAATCAGCGCGAAGCGCTAAATCAAAACTTAGCTGAATTAGATGGCCAGATTAATGTTTCATTTGAATTTTTCCCACCTCGCAGTGAAGAGATGGAACAGACACTGTGGAAATCCATCGATCGGCTGAAAAACCTGAAACCTAAATTTGTATCTGTGACTTATGGTGCGAATTCCGGTGAACGTGATAGAACGCACAGCATCATCAAAGATATTAAAGATAAAACCGGCTTGATTGCAGCTCCTCATCTAACTTGTATTGATGCAAGCTCTGATGAACTAAAAGCGATTGCTCGTGACTATTGGAATAATGGTATTCGCCATATTGTTGCATTGCGTGGTGATTTGCCTGACAACAGCCGTAAGCCAGATATGTATGCCGTTGATTTGGTCGAGCTGTTAAAAGGCGAAGCGGATTTTGATGTTTCTGTCGCAGCCTATCCTGAAGTTCACCCCGAAGCCAAAAGCGCGCAAGCCGATTTAATTAGTTTAAAAAAGAAGATTGATGCAGGTGCTAACCGTGCAATCACCCAGTTTTTCTTTGATGTTGAAAGCTATTTACGTTTCCGTGACCGCTGCGTCGCAACAGGAATTGATGTGGAAATTGTGCCGGGGATTTTACCTGTCTCTAACTTTCGTCAACTAGAGCGCTTCGCCAAACTCACTAACGTTCGCATTCCGGCATGGATGAGTAAAATGTACGAAGGGCTAGATAACGACCCTGAGAGCCGCAACCTTGTCGGGGCATCAATCGCCATGGACATGGTTAAAATCCTTAGCCGTGAAGGCGTGAAAGATTTCCATTTTTATACATTGAACCGTTCTGAGCTTACCTATGCCATCTGCCATACTCTGGGAGTTAGGCCTTAATTTCTTAGGATGAGGCAACTATTTTTGTCTCATCCCTTTGCTACTTGTCTTCTATACTTATAGATATCTTCTATTTCTTGTTTAAAAAAGACCCTGTCTCTTTAAGAAAAATATATTAACGTAATATCCAAACTCATTAAATTCGCGGGAAACTTTTCCACGATATAGCTCATGTTATTACCCTCTTTATATTCAAATTCATTTCACCACAATAAATATATTTAACGGTTAACGGTACAAATTAACTTTAAACACAATGAAAATTAGAATTTAAATAAAAGTTACATAAGTTAACATTATTGAAATATTCATTTTTGATGAATATTAATTTATTTTCGCCACATTTTCCACCCATATAAAATCAAATAAAAATAATAAAAAAGCTAAATTAGCAGAAATAAAAACCATAAAAATGTAATAGCTTAGTTAAATCTTGTAACCTGAGCATCATTTTATGAAAGCAATCAGCTCTTGCAAAAAATTATCTATAACCAAAATAACCACAAACCATCATTCACTCCACTGTGACTTTCTAATTATGACAGTTTTCATTAAATTATCTTTTTTATTTGATTGCTTTTGAATTTTTCAAAAGTCAGCGTATATTTAATATTGAGCTCAAGATTAATACTATTTGATTACCACATAGTCATTGAGGAATTAAAGCATGAGTAATAATGCATTAAATTCAAAATACAATGGAATAGATGATGTCTATGCATCATTAGAATTATCCAAATCGTTACCAAAAACCAAATTTCCATTGAAAGAACAAGCACCACGTAATGTATTTAGTGCAGTACGCGATGAATTAATGTTAGATGGGAATTCACGCCAAAACTTAGCAACATTCTGCCAGACATGGGTGGATGATGAAATTCGTGATTTAATGGACTTATCTATCGACAAAAACATGATAGATAAAGACGAATATCCACAAACAGCAGAAATTGAAAACCGCTGCGTACATATGTTAGCGGACTTATGGAATTCACCAGAAGCAGAAAATACCCTTGGTTGTTCAACCATCGGGTCCTCAGAGGCTGCAATGCTTGGGGGGCTCGCGTTAAAATGGCAATGGCGTAAAAAACAGGCTGCTAAAGGGAAACCAACCGATAAACCCAACTTAATTTGTGGCCCAGTTCAAATCTGTTGGCACAAATTTGCCCGTTACTTCGATGTTGAGCTCAGAGAGATCCCACTGGAAGGTGACCGTCTCATCATGACACCGGAAGAAGTGCTCAAACGTGTCGATGAAAACACCATTGGTGTCGTGCCAACGCTAGGGGTGACATTTACCTGCCAATATGAGCCCGTAAAAGCGGTACACGATGCGCTCGATAAACTGCAAAAAGAGACGGGTCTGGATATTCCTATCCATGTGGATGGTGCGAGTGGCGGGTTCTTAGCCCCATTTTGTGCTCCCGATTTAGAATGGGACTTCCGCTTACCACGGGTAAAATCCATTAATGCATCAGGCCATAAATTTGGTTTAGCCCCATTAGGCGCTGGCTGGGTAGTTTGGCGTGAAGCCAAAGACCTTCCCGAAGAATTGATTTTTAATGTGAATTATTTAGGCGGTAACATGCCAACATTCGCACTGAATTTCTCTCGCCCTGGCGGTCAAATCATTGCTCAATATTATAATTTCTTGAGGCTAGGCCGCGAAGGCTATGCAAAAATCCACAACGCTTGCTATGCAACCGCACAATACCTCAGCCGTGAAATTGAAAAATTAGGGCCATTTGAAATGATTTTTGATGGTAATAGCCAAACGGGTATCCCTGCACTAGCATGGAAACTGAAAGAAGGCACAACCACCAGCAAATATTCCCTCTATGATATCGCAGACAAACTGCGTAGTCGCGGCTGGCAAGTTCCTGCCTATTCAATGCCAGCAAACCGTGAAGATCTTGTTATTCAACGTATTCTAGTGCGTCATGGCGTCAGTTTAGATTTAGCCGCATTACTCATTGATGACTTCAAACGTACATTAGAGTATTTCGATAAGCACCCCGTCAATAACCCGCTAACGGAAGAAGAAGGCGGCGGCTTTAATCACAGTTAATTCTTTTATTCATGATTGTGTTGTTAACGAGCCAAAGAGCCTTAGGTTCTTTGGCTCCTACTGAGATCCGCCCTGCAAAGGCAGATTGTTTATCGATTTGAGGAGAACTCGTATGGCAACAACGACAGCTCCAGCCACAAAGCAACTGACACTACTTGGCTTTTTTGCCATTACTGCATCAATGGTGATGGCCGTTTATGAATACCCAACATTTGCAACATCTGGCTTTAGCCTCGTATTTTTCCTGCTATTAGGAGGATTATTGTGGTTTATTCCTGTCGCATTGTGTGCCGCAGAAATGGCAACCGTAGAAGGTTGGGAGGAAGGTGGTGTATTTGCATGGGTTTCTAATACATTAGGCGAACGTTGGGGATTTGCCGCCATTTCATTTGGCTATTTACAAATTGCGATTGGCTTTATTCCTATGCTGTATTTCGTCTTAGGGGCTCTGTCTTATATTTTAAATTGGCCAGAACTTAATACAGACCCAATCACCAAAACGATAGGGGCACTTGTTATTCTTTGGGTATTGGCTTTCACTCAGTTTGGTGGAACCAAATATACGGCAACGATTGCGAAAGTCGGTTTCTTTGCGGGTATCTTACTTCCAGCGCTGATTTTGGTCTTTTTGGCAATCAGTTATTTAGTCAGCGGCTCTCCATTGGCCATTGAAATTAGTACCGAAACATTTATTCCTGATTTCACCAAAATTGGCACACTCGTGGTATTTGTCGCCTTTATTTTGAGCTATATGGGTGTTGAAGCTTCAGCAACTCACGTCAATGAGATGAAAAACCCCGGTCGAGATTACCCCGCAGCCATGTTTTTACTCATGATAGCGGCAATCTGTTTAAGCTCAATTGGTGGGTTATCGGTGGCAGCCGTGATCCCAAACAGTGAAATTAATTTATCTGCTGGCGTGGTACAGACATTCAATGTGCTTGTCACACACTTTAATTCATCCCTTGAATGGGCCGTAAGGATTATTGCTGCATTATTATTACTTGGCGTACTGGCTGAGATTGCTTCTTGGATTGTTGGGCCATCCCGCGGTATGTATGTCGCGGCACAGAAAGGTATTCTGCCGCAAAGCTTTGCCAAAGTGAATAAAAATGGCGTACCGGTAACACTGGTGATTTCCCAGTTGCTGATCACAACAGTAGCGATTATCGTCCTCACCAATACTGGGGGCGGTGGTAATATGTCATTCCTTATTGCTCTAGCCTTAACGGTAGTTATCTATTTATGTAGCTATTTCATGCTATTTTTAGGTTATATGCAGTTAGTTTGCAAACAACCCGAGAAAAAACGTGTCTTTAATATACCGGGGGGTAAAGGCATTAAAGTTCTCATTGCGTTAGTCGGCCTAGTTGTTTCTATTTTAGCCTTTGTGATTTCATTCTTCCCACCGAGTTCTTTACCGAATGGTGCGAGTAATACCACCTATGTGACGTTACTTGCGGTTAGCTTTGTGATTATTTTCTTACTGCCCTTTGTTATTTATGCTTTCCATAACAAACAAGGTAAGAAAACTAATGTCTCTATGGTGCATATCAAAACGCATAATGCGCCAACTAACCATTTCTTTATTCACCCTCGAGCTCGTTCTGCATATCACTTGATCCATCATGATAAGTCAGATGATAGCTCATCTAGCTCACATTGATTTGTAAAATGATAAGGGCTGCCAAATGGCAGCCCTTAAATTATTTAATTACTTTCAAATGAAGAAAACTAACCCGTATTACGCATTCCTGCTGCCACGCCGGCTATCGTCACCATCAGAGCTTGTTCAACACGAGGGTCTGAATGCTCTTGTTGGCGGGAACGGTGTAAAAGCTCTGCTTGTAAGACGTTTAATGGGTCAGTATAAACATTACGTAATGCGATAGATTCCGCTATCCAAGGTAAATCCGCCATTAGCGCTTCGTCTTTCGAAACCGCCAATACGCTTTTAATATCCTCAGACAACTGGTCACGCAATTTTTGCCCCAATGGCCATAAGCGCTCTTCTACCAAGCGGTGATCGTAATATTCCGCCAGCCATAAGTCCGCTTTTGCATAAACCATTTCTAACATCGCAATACGCGTATTAAAGAATGGCCACTGCTGCCACATTTCATCAAGAATGGCTTGTTTGCCTTCTTTCTCAATGACATGTTTTAACGCTGCTCCTGCCCCTAACCATGCGGGTAACATTAAGCGGTTTTGTGTCCATGCAAAAATCCATGGAATAGCACGCAAGGTTTCAACGCCCCCCGTTGGACGACGTTTAGCAGGACGTGACCCAAGCGGTAACTTGCCAAGCTCTAATTCTGGCGTCGCAGCACGGAAATAAGGGACAAAATCCGGTTGTTCACGTACATAATCACGGTACATCGCGCAAGAAACATCAGATAACGAATCCATCACCGACTTCCACTCATTTTTAGGCTCTGGTGGTGGTAATAGGTTCGCTTCTAATATTGCACTGGCGTATAACGCCAAGCTACTGATGGTCACTTGTGGTAAACCAAACTTGAAACGGATCATTTCCCCTTGCTCAGTCACACGCAAACCGCCTTTTAGACTTCCCGGAGGCTGAGATAATAATGCCGAATGTGCTGGCGCACCACCACGACCAATTGTGCCGCCACGTCCGTGGAATAGCGTCAATGTCACGCCTTCTTTTTCGCACAACTTAATCAATGCATCTTGTGCGCGATACTGCGCCCATGAAGCCGCCATTACACCTGCGTCTTTTGCTGAGTCCGAGTAACCAATCATCACCATTTGGCGATCATCGATAAGGTCGCGATACCATTCAATGCTTAAAAGCTTTGTCATCACACTTTCAGCATTATTTAAATCTTCCAGTGTTTCGAATAATGGCGCGACGGGTAAGCGAACTGACGCGCCATTCTCTTTCAGCAGTAATTTAACCGCCAACACATCTGATGGGACTTTCGCCATTGAAATCACATATGCCGCGACAGAATCATTTTTGGCTTTTGCTATCACTCGGCACGTTTCAAATACTTCCTGAGTTTCCGCACTTGGTTGCCAATCTTGTGGGATCAGTGGACGTAGAGATTGCAACTCAGCTAGTAAGAACTGTTGTTTCTCTTCTTCTGACCACTGAGAGTAATCACCCAGCCCTAAATATTGGGTCAATTCTGCAATCGCTTCTGTATGACGTGTACTTTCTTGGCGCACATCAATACGTACCAGCTGTAAACCAAAGCTACGAATGCGACGCAAAGTATCCAAGAGCTGACCATTGGCAATAATTTTCATATTGCAGGCAATCAGTGACTGATAACACGCGTATAGCGGGTCCCATAATTGGGCGTTATCCACCAATAAGTCTGCCGGTGGTAAAACTTGCTCGCCTTTTACACGGCGCTCTAAGTACTCTAGCGTCGAAAATAGTTGGCTACGTAAATTCTTCGCGATTTGGCGATAAGGCTCATCAACGTCATCTCCCCCGGCTAGCGCACGCAGCTCTGGGGTTGCTTCCGTCATCGAAAGTTCTGAAACCAATACTTGAATATCTTTGAGGAATAAGTCCGCTGCTTTCCAGCGACTTAACAATAGAACTTGGCGAGTCACATCCGCAGTCACGTTCGGGTTACCGTCACGGTCACCCCCCATCCATGAGGTAAAACGAATCGGATTGGCTTCAACGGGTAACACCGCGCCAATTGAGTCTTCCAGCTGTTCATTAAATTCACGTAAGAAAGCGGGAACCCCTTCCCATAATGAGTTTTCAACAACGGCAAAGCCCCATTTCGCCTCATCTATTGGTGTTGGGCGAATTTTACGGATCTCATCGGTGTGCCATGATTGCGCCACCAATTGGCGTAAGCGACGCATGATGTTATTGCGTTCGTAATCCGCAATATCATCATGGTCGAGTTGTGATAAACAGTTATTTACCTCAACCAATTTATGGATCAATGTACGACGAGCAATTTCTGTTGGGTGAGCCGTTAAAACCAGCTCAATTGAAAGCTGTTCAACCGCTTTTTGGATATCGCCATCAGTGAAGTTTTTGCCTTTTAGTCGGCCAAACAGATTTTTTAATGCGACAGGGTTACTTGCGGCTTCACCATGAGGCGAAATACTGTGGTATTGCTCCGCGACATTTGTCAGGTTTAAGAATTGGTTAAATGCCCTTGCAACGGGTAGCAATTCATCATTAGAGAGATTTTGTAATGTCATCAGCAGCTTTTGGCGCTGAACTTCATTACCTGCACGAGAAGATTTGGAAAGCTTACGAATGGACTCAACTTTGTCGAGTATGTCCTCACCTAAGGCTTCCTTGATGGTATCGCCGAGTAGCTTACCCAGCATACTGACATTACTGCGCATTGCGGAATATTGCTGATTCATGAGACTCCTGACCTTGTGCTTCTGGCAGAATGCATTCCCGCACGGTTCACGGTTAACAGACTGCTACCTGTTTCCTGTAACTAAATTTCAGTCGGCTGCGTTAGAGTTGTCGTTTTGTGATGCAGGCCGCTAAATTTACCCTTCAGTGTATATTCATATCAGAAAAAAATGACTTTGGGGGATTTTTCTGAAATTTAATTACAGCCTTATTTTTATTAATTTTTCTTATTTAAGTATTGTTTCAGCGCAATATATCGTCGATTCAGCACTTTTAAGACATGAATAATGTTTAAGAATTAAATCGTCAGAATAAAAAACAGAAAATGAAAGGATAAATTAAAAATTTTCATGACGCATTGATGCCCCCTATACCATAGGGAACACCAATGCGATCGGAAAATGATTATAAAAGTTGAGAGAGTCGGTTAAGATCGGATTGAATAGCGCCCGCAGTCACATCTCGTCCTGCGCCTGGGCCACGGATCACTAATGGGTTGTCTCGATACCAACGGCTTTCGATAGCAAACACATTGTCACCCGGTAATAATGAAGCCAGAGGATGTTCCGGTTTCACGGCTTCCACGCCCACTTTTGCCTTGCCTTTTACCGCATCAAACCGCGCTACATAGCGTAGCACTAACCCGAGCTCTTGCGCAGCTTCTAAGCGCTGCTGCATTTGTTCGTTAATGACAGCGCTGTTTTCAAAAAATTCATCCAAAGAACCCGTCTGTGCTTGTTTTGGTACTAAAGATTCAACCCTCACATCACCCGGCTCAATGTCATAACCCGCTTCACGGGCTAAAATAATTAATTTCCGCATAACATCTTGCCCTGATAGGTCAATACGTGGGTCTGGCTCAGTTAACCCTTGCTGCCAAGCTTGCTCTACTAGCTCACTAAATGGAATGGAGCCGTCAAACTGTAAAAATAGCCATGATAGCGTTCCCGAAAAAATACCACTGATACTCAGGATAGAATCACCGCTTTCTTTTAAATCCCTAACCGTATAGTTAATCGGTAACCCAGCCCCTACTGTCGCGTTATATAACCAATGACGACCTGTTTTTGAAAATGCATCGCGGATTTGACGATATTGTGCCGTTTGCGCTGCACCCGCAATTTTATTTGCACTGATCACATGAAAGCCATAACTCGCAAAATCAACATAATTATTTGCCAGTGTTTCACTTGCCGTGACGTCTAACACGACTAGATCATCATAAGGGTGGGAACGCATCCATAAAAATAGGTTATCGTCCTCATGCTCTACGGCTTCATCATCAAAGAAAGCTAGTGCACGACTTGGGTCAATCCCTTGGTAATTCAGTAAGCTACGGCGGCTGTCTACTACGCCTGCTAAGACAAAATCAAAGTCACTACGTGCCGAAATTTTGTGTTGTTCCGCGTCAAAAAGCTCTAGCCAACGCGCACCAATATTTCCTTTACCAAATAACACTAAACCAATGCGTTTTTCTGCACGAAATAAGCTCTGGTGCATCCCTTGAATTAGGTGCTCTGTTTGGTTTGAGCGCAATACCGCCACTAAACTAATCGCATCCTCTGAATGCCAAATAAATTCAACAGGTTGCCCTTTCAGTTCCTCATAAAAACGGTGGCTATGTAGCGGTTTTTTACACACCCCCGCACCGACTAATGCCACCAGAGAAAAACCTTCGCGTAATGATAATGACCCCGGTAAACCGGCTTCTTCAAGAGCATTTAAAGCACTCTCGACAATTTCGGAGGTATAACATAATTGCAGTAAAGAACGGTCATGATGAATACCGCGAGCCAAAGGACGTAATTGAGCTCGTTTAAGTAATAAGTCCACATCTTTGCAAATTTGTTTAAAGTCACGCCCTGTCGCGATGCGCAATTCAATTAAGCACACATCATCATGGCTAGTGACAATTTTTGCTCCTGCACCTGACGCAAGTACCCGCTCAATTTTTGTTGAACCTTGTTCAGGTTGATAGCTACACCTTAATTGCAAATCAATATTACTCACGGAAACAGGCTGTAAAGTGCGTGTGTGTAAAACAGGTGCCGCCAAACGTGCTAATTCACTGGCTTCATCTAGGCGCAGTAAGGGTAACAAACAGGCATCTTTCACCTTGCGAGGGTCCGCGCTATATACCCCAGCGACATCACTCCAAATCGTGACTTTTTCTACATCAGCCAACGCGCCGACTTGTGTTGCAGAATAGTCACTCCCATTACGCCCAAGCAGTACGGTTTCACCTTGCTGATTACGCGAAATAAAGCCTGTCACGACAATACGCCTGTTCGGTAACTGAGTTAGCTGCTGTTGCAATAAATAACGTGATTGGATTTCATCAACCTGTGGTTGTGCCGCGCGTTCGGCGCGTAAAAATAAGCGTGCATCTAACCAAGCGCTCATCATACCTGCCTGTGCAAGCACTTCAGCCATGAGACGCGCAGACCAAATTTCACCATGGCCGACCAATTCTGCATAAGTCGCATCATTTGTGGGTTGATCCAACAATGCACTTAAACGCTCTAAATCGTGAATAAATAGTTGGCTTAATTCTATGGCTTTCTGTTCGGGTAAAAGAGATTCAATTAAATCAAGTTGATAACAGCGTAATGACTGTTGAGCTTGATGAGCTGAAATACGGTCACTTTGGCTTAATTTCAACCAATTAATCAACTGATTGGTTGTACTACCCGCGGCAGAAACCACCATTAAATCACCGGGTTGGCTATAGTTTGCCATAATTGTTGCAACGCGTTGATAGCACTTCGCATCGGCTAAACTGCTGCCCCCAAACTTATGTAACTGGCGGTGGCAAGGAGCCACCTCAACCGCTGTTAGTACACTCATCAAAAAACTCCGCTAACGTTGTGCCGCAACCTTAAATGCGTGGTCTAAGTCTGTGATTAAATCCTGAGAGTCTTCAATTCCCACTGAAATTCTTAGCAAGCTATCTGTGATCCCCGCTTGCGCACGGGCTTCTGCTGACATACCTGCATGCGTCATTGTCGCGGTATGGGAAATCAATGTTTCCACACCACCTAATGACTCCGCTAATGTAAACAAGCTGAGTGAGCGAAGAAAATGGCGAAGTTGTGACTCATCACCTGCAAATTCAAAACTCAGCATCGCTCCAAAGCCTTTTTGTTGTTTTACTGCTATTTCGTGCCCGGGGTGATCTTCTAATGCAGGATAATACAATTTTTTCACTAAAGGCTGTGATTTAAGATATTTTACGATCTCTTGTGCATTTTGCTGTTGCTGTAATACACGTGGAGATAATGTCCGAATACCTCTCAATAGTAGATAGCTATCAAAAGCGCCCCCAGTAACACCAATATTATTCGCCCACCAAGCAAGCTCTGTTACCCACTTTTCTTCTTTCGCAATCACCACCCCTGCAACGATATCAGAATGGCCATTCAGGTATTTAGTGCATGAATGCACCACAAAATCTGCACCGAGTGAAAGAGGCTGCTGCAAAATTGGGCTTAAAAAAGTATTATCTACAACGACTAATGCACCTACATCATGAGCTAACTGTGCAATATGCTGTATATCAAAAATTCTTAATAGCGGGTTGCTTGGTGTTTCGATTAACACTAATTTGGGCTTTTTCGCTAATGCAGCCTGCAATGCAGATTCATCACTTTGGTCGACAAATTGCACCTGATACGCCCCACGCTGGCTTTGGCTATTAAATAACCGGTAGCTTCCGCCGTAACAGTCATGTGGCGCAACGAGTAAATCCCCCGGTTGCAGAAAAACGGTACATAACAGGTGAAGCGCAGACATCCCACTGTTAGTCATGACCGAACCACTACCCCCCTCAAGTTGTGCCAATGTTTTTTGCACAATATCACGCCCTGGGTTTCCACGACGTGAATAATCATGAGCTCTCGGTTCATTAAAATCAGTAAAATTATAGGTACTGGATAAATAAATGGGAGGCACTACGCAACCAAATTGTTGGTCTTCATTTAATCCATTATGAATTGCGATAGTTGACGGCTTGTAAGTCATAAACGCTTCTCCTGAACAGTGATAGGCTAAATCATACCCATCGGATGTTTGGACGTCAATATATCTAGACGTCTAAACCTCTTTACGTTTATATCAACTAATGGAATAATCAACCTTAATTATGATGTGTAAATTGATAGTCAATCACACAAATCAGCTTAACTTACTAATTTCACAAAAAATATTGTGATAAACTAAGTGAAGTGTCGTCACGTTTGTATGCAGTTCTTCATCCTTGAAAGCTTAGATTAAGTTTCTATTAAAAAGAATGTGCATATTATTTTTAATTATTACTGAAAATATCCAAGGTATCCCATGGCTGAATGGAATGGTGAGTATGTCAGTCCGTATGCTGAACATGGCAAAAAGAGTGAGCAAGTTAAAAAAATCACAGTATCTATCCCATTAAAAGTACTGAAAATTTTAACTGATGAGCGGACTCGTCGTCAGATTAACAACTTACGCCATGCCACTAACAGTGAACTCCTGTGTGAAGCTTTTTTACATGCATTCACAGGCCAACCACTGCCAAATGATGAAGATTTGCGTAAAGAGCGTAATGACGAGATCCCTGAAGCTGCAAAAGAAATTATGCGTGAATTAGGTATCGACCCTGAAACGTGGGAATACTAATCCCAATTAGTCGCCATTACGTGCCTTAAAGTTTTGACTACGTCGCAAGCCTTGCGGCGTAGTTACCCCTCTATATTTCCGCCCAGATACCTATGAATGAGTTTAAATTCAACAAGAACTAGATAGGCCATTACTCATTTTGCCAAACCTAATCCATTAACATCAAATACTGTTAAAATTGACAGGATAACAACTTAGCTTTTTGTGCTTTTCTGTGTTTTAGTTCTATTTAATTAGCAAATTTAATATTTTAAAAGCAATTTGTTTTGTTTATCAATAATTTGATAATTCCACTTAAATCAATTAAAAATTATGCCATATAATAGATAAGGATATTTAACTAACTATTAAATGGTAAATAAGCAATGAAAAAAGTAATTTTAGTTTCTCTTTTAAGCCTTACGTTTAGTGGTCTGGCTATGGCATCTAGTAATGGTTTTTATGTTTCTGGAAAATTAGGTACATCTATTCTTAAATTATCAGACCAGAAATGGGAAGAATCAGATGTAGGTTTTTATGAAAGCTATAACAACGGTAGCAAAACCAAGGCAGTATTCGGTGGTGGTATTGCATTAGGTTATGACTTATATGATGTGACATCTCTTCCGTTACGTGCTGAATTAGATATTGCACTAAGAGGTAAAGCTTCATCTAAACATAATCTTTTCTATGAAAACAATAGCTTCTTTACCGCTTCAGATGACATCAAAAACGATATCACATTGAATACCTTCATGGTTAATGCTTATTATGACTTCAAAAATGAAACCAATTTTACCCCTTACGTATCAGTTGGATTAGGTTTAGCAAGTATTAAGCATAAATCTAGTTATTCATACGAAGAAAAAAGCCATCATGGTATGTACTATGGCTATGATTCATTCTCTAAATCGAAAACCAACAGTAACTTTGCTTGGAGCTTAGGTTTAGGTTCACAATATGCAATTAATGATAACCTTTCATTAGATTTAAGCTATCGTTTCTTAGATGCAGGAAAATCAGATGTTAGCTATAACGCAGATGGCGAAACGCTCAAGTCCAAAGTGAAAGTGCGTAGTAATGACATCATGTTTGGCGTGGTTTACCGTTTCTAACGGCTTATTTTAGGCATTAAAAAAGGGAAACTCAGTTTCCCTTTTTTTTCGCATTCACAAGTTCGATTATTTTTTAGAACCTGGGATGCTGAAACGTTGGTTGAAGCGATCAACACGACCACCAGTCGCAACATCACGCTGTTTACCAGTATAGAACGGGTGGCAGTTACCACAAACGTCCAGGTTCAGCGAGTGACCAGCAGTTGAATTAATTTTCATTACATTACCGCAAGAACAAGTTGCAGTAACTTCTTCGTATTTAGGGTGAATACCTTTTTTCATGGGAGAACCTCTATTAAGGCCGTGTCGCCATTCCAGCCCTAACGCCGGACACCACACGTCGTGTTGATTGAATTTAATATATTGGTAAAAATAGATACCAAAGGCGGCGGATCATACAGAAATTCTGTTTATCGCGCAATGAAAACCGAGTAAATTTTGTGGTACTCTAGTCAACAATCGCTCGCATTATCGCATAAAAAACAGACGGAAAACCAGATATGATCGTCGTTCAGGTGGCTTTACCTGTCCCTTTAAACCGCACATTTGATTATCGCCTTCCTGATAACATGCCACTCCCAGTGATTGGCAGCCGTGTTATGGTGCCATTTGGCAAGCGCCAAGCCCTTGGTATTGTGGTAAAGCACAGCGATAAAAGCGAGTTTGCTGAAGATAAATTAAAAGCCATCGAGTTGGTTCTCGACCACCAAACACCCTTCCCTGATGATATTTGGCAGCTCTTACTGTGGTCTTCTCAATACTATCATTACCCAATAGGCGAAGTACTCTTCCACGCATTACCCACACTATTGCGCCAAGGTAAACCCGCTGAATTTACCCCTATTTGGCAATGGCAAGTAACGGATGAAGGCTTAGCGATTGACCTTAATGAACTAAAACGTTCTCCAAAACAGCAGCAAACTCTTGCACTTTTGCGTCGTAGACCCGTTTATCGCCATCAAGTCAGTGAGCTTGAAATCAGTGAAAGCGCTCTGCAAGCACTGAAAAAGAAAGCTTATATTGATTTACACCCCGTTCAACCGACTAGCGAAAAGTGGCAACCAAGCTTTACAGTTTGTGGTGAAAGGCTGCGCCTTAATAGTGAGCAAGCCACAGCGGTCGGTGCTATACGTGCTGAAGATGACCAATTTTCGCCATGGCTGCTCGCAGGGATCACAGGGTCCGGTAAGACGGAAGTATATCTGAGTGTATTGGAAAATGTCCTTGCCCAAGGTAAGCAAGCTTTAGTTTTGGTGCCTGAAATTGGCTTAACCCCACAAACCATTAACCGTTTTCGTGAACGCTTCAATGCCCCCGTAGATGTTTTGCACTCTGGGCTTAACGATAGCGAGCGTTTAGCTGTTTGGTTACGCACTAAACAAGGGCAAAATGCCATTATTATTGGTACTCGCTCGGCACTGTTCACCCCTTTCGCCCACCTTGGCATTATTATTATTGATGAAGAGCATGACAGCTCATATAAACAGCAAGATGGCTGGCGTTATCACGCCCGTGATTTAGCTGTTTTCCGTGCTAAAAAGAACAATATACCGATTGTCATGGGGACCGCGACCCCTTCATTGGAAACCTTATTCAATGTTCAACAACATAAATATCGGCAATTAAATCTCACGATTCGTGCCGGTAATGCACGTCCTGCGGCTCAACACCTTATTGACTTAAAAGGCCAGCCGTTAAAATTTGGCCTTTCGCATTTATTGATTCAACATATTAAAGAACACCTTGCACAAAACAATCAGGTGATTTTATTTTTAAATCGTCGAGGCTATTCTCCAACATTAATTTGCCATGAATGTGGTTGGATTGCGGAGTGCCAGCGTTGTGACCACTATTACACCTTGCACCAAAACTTTCATCAATTACGCTGCCACCATTGTGATAGCCAACGCCCTGTGCCTCGCCAATGTCCACAATGTGGTTCAACGCATTTAGTGCCTGTTGGCATGGGAACTGAGCAACTTGAGGAAGGCATCTGTGAACTGTTCCCTGATACCCCTGTAACCCGTATTGACCGTGATACCACCAGCCGCAAAGGGGAACTGGAGCAGCATTTAAACCAAGTGCATGAAGGAGGGGCTCGCATTCTTATTGGTACGCAGATGCTCGCCAAGGGCCACCACTTTCCTGATGTCACCTTAGTCGCCTTATTAGATGTCGATGGGGCATTATTTTCGAGTGACTTCCGTGCAGCCGAACGGTTTGCCCAATTATACGTGCAAGTTTCTGGTCGAGCGGGACGAGCCGGTAAGCAGGGCGAAGTATTCTTACAAACCCACCATCCCGAGCACCCTCTGTTACTCACACTGCTTGAAGAAGGCTATAACGCATTTACCCAAGAAGCGATGGAAGAGCGTAGGGTCGCGATGTTACCGCCTTATACCAGCCATATATTGATCCGCTCAGAAGATCACAATAACCAAGATTCACGCCAATTTCTGCAAAATGTGCGGCAATATATTGCTGAACATCCCCAAAGTGACGCGAAAATGTGGATCCTTGGCCCTTCGCCGTCAATTCAAGCCAAACGCGGTGGCCGATTCCGCTGGCAATTGCTATTGCAACACCCTTCACGACTTTATCTACAGCAGTTTATGGCAAAGCGACTGCCAGAAATACTTCAACAGCCAGAAAGTCGCAAGGTAAAATGGAACATTGATGTTGACCCGACGGATTGTTAACTCATTATCCATGCTAAATGATTCATTTTATCTAACCATTTAACGTTATAAACCATACCAATATTTTCTTCGCAGTATGTTGATAAATTTGAATTATTTACCCTATAATGCTAAACGGTCAAATTGAGCATTTTTTATACACATTGAGTTTCGTTTATCTTTTTGCCCTTAGAATTATTTTCAAAATTTGCGAAGTAGCTCTAAAAAATGACGCAAGTCACACTTTTTATGCAAACTAGGTAACAGATATTATTGAGAAACCAATTAGAATAACCACTAATAATGACGTACTTGCGCCATTCAAAAAAAGCAAACGATTAAATCAATCTAAGGAAGGCGTTGTGGAAAGTAAAAAACACAATAACACGGCAACAATGAAAGATGTTGCTAGTGCCGCGGGCGTTTCGACAGCGACGGTGTCTAGAACACTCATGAACCCGGAAAAAGTTTCTTTGCAAACACGCCAAAAAGTCGAACAAGCGGTGATGGATGTTGGCTATTATCCTCATAACCTTGCTAGAAGCTATAAGCGCAATGAATCAAAAACAATTCTAGTACTCGTTCCTAATATCCGTGACCCTTTCTTTAGTGATGTCGTGTGCGGCATTGAAGAAATCGCAGCTCAAGAAGGCTACTTTGTTTTGATTGGGGACTGCAAACACCAAGAAAAACAAGAAAATGCCTTTATTAATCTCATTATTACCAAACAAATTGATGGCATGGTCTTACTGGGTTCAAATATTCCCTTTGATATCTCAACCGAAGAGCAGAAAAACCTCCCTCCGATTGTGATGGCAAATGAATTCGCCCCTGAACTAAAGCTGCCTACTGTACATATTGATAACCTCACAGCCGCATTTAATGCGACACATTACCTGCAAAAACAAGGCCATAAACTGATTGCTTGTATTGCAGGCCCCAACCATATGCCTTTAAGCCAATACCGTTTAGAAGGTTATAAAAAAGCCATGTTGCGTACAGGCGAAAAATTGCGTGAAAATTATATTATTCGTGGCGATTTTACCCATGAAGGTGGCGCTGAAGCGGTAAAAACATTACTGTCACTTCCTGAACCACCAACCGCAATCTTTTGCCATAGTGACATCATGGCGATTGGCGCGATGTGGCAAGCGAAAAAAATGGGCTTAACGCTCCCAGATGACCTCTCTTTTGTTGGTTTCGATAACTTAGAACAAGCAAAATACACCTTACCAGCCCTAACGACTATCAACCAACCTCGCGCTGAAATTGGTCATCATGCGATGCAATTACTGCTTGAGCAGATCCATGGACACAATGTTAACCCGGGCTCACGTCTCCTAGATTCTGATTTAATCATCAGAGAGAGCACAAAAGCGCCTAAAAGCTAGTCAAAGTTGCTCAGGTTAAGTAACATGTTAAGCCAAATGACGACGAACAATTGATAACTAGTGAATTAATAGCGTGGCACAAAAAGATTATGTAGCTCGAGGGCGCTCATCCGCCCGTAAAAAAAGCAAAGGTAAATCCAAGAAAGCACAAGGACTACCAATGACAACATTGGTTGTCGCTGTCGCGATTGTCGTGCTATTTGTTGGCGGCCTGTTTTACATCACCCAAAATAAAAAGGACACGCCGCAACCCCAAGTTGTCACACCAACAACACCGGGAAGTACGCTTCCACCAAAACCTGAAGAGCGTTGGCGCTATATTAAAGAGCTCGAACGTCGTGGTGTGGATACGCCAAATATTCAACAACCAAGCACAGGTAATAATATTGTGCGCCCATCAGATTTAACACCTGAGCAGCGCCAGCTATTAGAACAAATCGATTCTGATCGACGTCAACCTGTAACTAATTTACAAGAAGTTCCCTCGAATGGTAAACCGGTGCCACGCTCACAAGTGCTCATCAATGAGCCAGCCCAACCTATCGAGCCAGTGCAACGTAAACCGGCGGCTAATATCCCTCCGAAGCTTGAGGCTCAACCAACTGCGCCAGCAGCTCAACCACAAACAGCACCAAGTACTAAACCGGCTAACAGTTTGCAAAACATGATTGTTCAATGTGGTTCATTCCGTACAGCTGAACAAGCCGGGTCTGTACAAGCCACTCTGGCATTTTCAGGTATTGAAAGCCGTGTAAGTGCAGGTGGTGGTTGGCACCGTATTGTTTTAGGCCCTTATTCCAAGTCCACTGCCGAAAAAATGCGTGACCGCGCAGCAAGTGCAGGTGTTTCTGGTTGTATTCTTCGTGCGTCTGGGGGTTGAAAAACCTCAGCGCCCCCCCCATGTACTGTTTTAATGTACTCATGAGCGGTACTTTGTGTCTTCAACCTAGTTCAAGTGATAGTTAATTAAACAACTATCACTTGAATTTAATCTTTTGAAAATCACATTCAACCGCATTCTTTTTTGTAATAAAACCAGGGGCTAACTCATGACAACAATCGTAAGTGTTCGCCGTAATGGCCAGGTCGTAATTGGTGGTGATGGACAGGCGACGATGGGTAATACCGTCATGAAAGGCAATGTCCGCAAAGTTCGCCGTTTATACAACGACAAAGTCATTGCCGGATTTGCCGGTGGCACCGCAGACGCATTCACATTATTTGAACTGTTCGAGCGCAAACTCGAACTTCATCAGGGCCATTTAACCAAAGCAGCCGTTGAACTTGCTAAAGATTGGCGTACTGACCGCATGCTTCGTAAATTAGAAGCCTTATTAGCTGTCGCTGATGAACACACTTCACTGATCATTACAGGTAATGGTGATGTAGTTCAACCGGAAAACGACTTGATTGCTATTGGCTCCGGTGGCCCATATGCGCAATCAGCCGCACGTGCTTTGTTAGAAAATACAGACTTAAGCGCTAAAGAAATCGCTGAAAAAGCGCTCGCTATTGCGGGTGATATCTGTATTTACACCAACCATAACGTCAACTTTGAAGAAATTTCTTCAAAATCATAAGGATTTAGTATGTCCGAAATGACTCCACGCGAAATTGTCAGCGAACTCGACAATCATATTATTGGCCAAAATAAAGCCAAACGTTCTGTTGCGATTGCTCTGCGTAACCGCTGGCGCCGTATGCAGTTAAACGAAGTATTACGTCACGAAGTCACACCAAAAAATATTTTGATGATTGGGCCAACAGGGGTGGGTAAAACTGAAATTGCTCGCCGCCTTGCGAAATTAGCCAATGCGCCATTTATCAAAGTCGAAGCGACCAAATTTACTGAAGTCGGCTATGTAGGTAAAGAAGTTGACTCCATCATTCGCGATTTAACTGATTCAGCCGTTAAAATGGTGCGTTTGCAGTCTATCGAGAAAAACCGCTATCGTGCTGAAGAAATGGCTGAAGAGCGTATTTTAGATGTGCTTATCCCACCAGCAAAAAATAACTGGGGGCAGTCTGAGCCAACGGATGAGCATTCCCCAGCTCGCCAAGCATTCCGTAAAAAATTACGTGAAGGCCAATTAGACGATAAAGAAATTGAAATCGAAGTTGCGGCCTCCCCTATGGGCGTTGAAATTATGGCGCCTCCGGGCATGGAAGAGATGACAAACCAGTTACAATCCATGTTCCAAAACTTAGCAGGCCAAAAACAGAAACCTCGTAAGATGAAAATCAAAGAGGCATTCAAACTGCTCGTTGAAGAAGAAGCGGCTAAATTAGTCAACCCTGAAGAACTGAAAGAACAAGCGATTGAAGCCGTTGAACAAAATGGTATTGTTTTCATCGATGAGTTCGACAAAATTTGTAAACGTGGTGGACAAAGTTCAGGCCCAGACGTATCCCGTGAAGGGGTTCAACGTGATTTACTGCCATTAATCGAAGGCTGTACCATTTCTACTAAACACGGGATGGTCAAAACTGACCACATTCTGTTTATTGCTTCAGGTGCATTCCAAGTTTCGAGCCCATCAGACTTGATCCCTGAGCTCCAAGGTCGTCTACCAATTCGTGTTGAGCTACAAGCGCTGACCACTGAAGATTTTGTACGAATTTTGACGGAACCAAACGCTTCATTAACTGAACAATATAAAGCGTTAATGGCAACAGAAGGCGTGAATATTGAATTCACAACTGACGGTATTCGTAAAATTGCAGAATCAGCATGGCAAGTGAATGAGTCAACCGAAAATATTGGTGCTCGTCGCTTGCACACGGTGCTTGAACGCTTAATGGAAGATATTTCTTTCGATGCCAGTGACCGTAACGGGCAAACTATCCAAATCGATGCAGACTATGTCAAACAGCACTTAGATGAGCTAGTGGCAGATGAAGACTTAAGTAGATTTATTTTATAATCTTATTAATTATCTGGTTTTCATGTATCCTTAATATACATCGACTAAAGTGCAGCTTTTATCGCTGCACTTTTTTCTATGAAATATTCTGCCCATTGCATTGAAAATACTAAGGTATTCATCTATATGATGGGTTATTAAACTATCAAGAACACGTCTCTAAAGAGTTTGAATTATAGGTAACTGCATGCAGTCGACATCCACAACAATAAGTCGTAAACAAGCTTGGATTGAAAGTCTCCGCCCTAAAACCCTACCATTAGGGGTGATTGCGATTGTGACAGGCTCTGCACTCGCTTATTTAACGAATAATTTTAAATGGCCCGTCGCTTTATTAGCACTTATCACCGCGGGGTTATTACAGATTTTATCAAACCTTGCGAATGACTATGGTGATGCGGTCAAAGGCTCTGATACGGCTGAACGTATTGGTCCATTACGCGGCATGCAAAAAGGCGTTATCACGCAAGCAGATATGAAAAAGGCGCTCAAGCTAAATATTACAGCAGCCTGCCTTTCTGGCTTACTCTTAATTATTGTCGCCTGTGAAAAACCAGAGGATGCCATTGGTTTCGTCGCATTAGGGCTTATTGCTATCTTAGCTGCCATTACCTATACCGTTGGCAAGAAACCGTATGGATACCTAGGGCTAGGGGATATTTCTGTCTTGATCTTCTTTGGCTGGCTAAGTGTTATTGGGACTTATTATTTACAGGCTAATAGTTTTAATATCATCACTGTCCTGCCCGCAACGGCCTGTGGGTTGCTCTCTGTCGCGGTATTGAATATCAATAATATGCGTGATATCGAAAATGATATTAAAGCAGGCAAAAACACCTTAGCGGTGCGCTTAGGCCCCCAAGGCGCTCGCATTTACCACACTATTATTATAGTTACGGCTATTTTATGTTTGGCCTTTTTTAATCTAATTTATTTGCACGGATGGAGCGGTTGGTTATTTTTACTTGCCGTACCGATGTTAATGAATCATTTACGCCGTGTTCTGAGTGACCCTACGCCAGAAGGTATGCGTCCTTTACTGGAAAATATGGTAAAAGCCGCGCTCGTGACTAACGTTTTATTCTCTATCGGCGTTGTGATGAGCAAATAATAATCACTATTTGTCGTTTTTTTGACTTTTTCCGCCTATTTTTAGGCGGGTAGCTTTGCCAAGTACGGTTCAAAAGGGATATACTGGTTACCTCTTGCAGCAAAAAAGACCTAACTCCTATGAAATATGATACTTCCGAACTCTGCGATATATACCAAGAAAGCGTTAACGTGGTAGAACCCCTTTTCTCCAACTTTGGTGGACGTACTTCATTTGGCGGTCAAATCATTACGGTTAAGTGTTTTGAAGATAACGGCCTAGTGTATGATTTGCTGGAAGAGGATGGTTCTGGCCGTATTCTACTGATTGATGGCGGCGGTTCTGTCCGTAAGGCACTCATTGATGCTGAAATTGCAAGGCTAGCCGTTGATAACCACTGGGAAGGTATTGTGGTTTATGGTGCAGTACGTCAAGTTGATGCACTGATGGAGCTTGATCTCGGTATTCAAGCCATTGCTGCGATGCCTGCTGGTTGCCCTGATGAAGGTATTGGGGAAAGTGATATCCGAGTCAACTTTGGTGGAGTCACCTTCTTCTCTGGTGATTACCTCTATGCCGATAACACCGGTATTATCCTTTCTGAAGAGCCATTAACACCTTATGAGAACGACGGTTTCGTCGAAGATGACAATATCGACGCATAATCCGTTAAAAATTCTATAAATAAGGGCTGCAATGATTTGCGGCCCTTATTTTTATCTCAATCGGGCGAAAAGACGAAGCCAACCCTGTGACAACGTGAGGTATGACGAAAGTTTCTCTAAACCCTACAGCGTAAGGTATAACAAAAATTTCTCTAAATAATTCGTGTTGTAGATAGGCGGCAAAGTCAATAAGACCCTAGGGGCATACATAAGTATGTGACTAGGGCGAAGAGACGAAGCCAACACCCTACAATGTGAGGCATAACAAATATTTCTCTAAATAATTCGTGTTGTAGGTAGGCGGCAAAGTCGATAAGACCCTAGAGGCATATAACGTCTGTGACTAGGGCGAAGAGACGAAGCCAACACCCTACAATGTGAGGCATAACAAACATTTCTCTAAATAATTCGTGTTGTAGGTAGGCGGCAAAGTCGATAAGACCCTAGGAGCATACATAAGTATGTGACTAGGGCGAAGAGACGAAGCCAACACCCCTACAACGCGAAGTATGACGAGAAATTACACTTCTTCCATCTTACCGAGCAAAGTGCGCAGACGCTCTTGCCAAGCTTGCTGCTCTTGCTTTAACTGTTCATTTTCACGCACCAGTGAATCCGTACCTGATTTTGCGGTTTCAAGTTCTTGGCTTAACGCACCATTTTTATCTTTTAATTCATCGATTTCCATTTGTAACAGTGTGATTGTATCAATCGCTTGTTGAACTTTGGATTCGAGTTTCTCAAATACTTCAAATGACATAATTCTGGTCTCCCTTATCAGCTTTTACACGATTGTAAGTAGCATGATCCTCTGTGTCCAGTTCCTTCCTTCTGAATCGTCATAACTTTCATTAAGAAACACTGGTCAGATCACATCACAAAGGTCGAATCCATCACTATTTTTGATTGTTTTGTTTCGCTTTAGTGATGTAACACACACTTTTCAATTTCGATATTTCTCGTTTATGTTCTTTAACGATAAATTTACAGTTAATGATTTTCGATTAGAAAATCTTAACTTAAAAAAACATTACAATATTTTTCATTTTCGTAGGATAGAAACATATGAGCCAAATGACGACTACATCACTCACGGGTCAGTGCATCTCAGAGTTTTTAGGGACTGCGTTACTGGTCTTTTTTGGTCTAGGTTGCGTTGCTGCCGTTAGGATAGCGGGCGCACAACTAGGCTTGTGGGAAATAAGTATTATATGGGGCTTTGGCGTTGCTTTAGCCGTTTACCTAACCGCTGGCACCTCAGGTGCCCACCTAAACCCAGCCGTCACCCTGGCACTATGGCTGTTTGCGTGTTTTGATAGACGCAAAGTCGTGCCTTATATCATCGCACAGATGCTAGGTGGCTTCTTTGCTGCCGCATTAGTCTACTCAATGTATTCCCCTGTATTTTTCGATTACGACCAAGTCCATCACATCATTAGAGGCTCACAAGAAAGCTTATTTACTGCGGGTGTTTTCTCTACCTACCCAGCCCCACAAATTAGTGTTCCTCATGCATTCTTTATTGAGGTCATTATTGCGGCCATTCTTGTTTGTTTAATACTCGCGTTAACTGATGATGGCAACGGTGTTCCTCGTGGCCCACTCGCGCCATTGTTAATCGGTATTTTAATTGCCGTCATCGGTGGGTCATTTGGCGCGCTCACAGGGTTCGCACTTAACCCTGCTCGTGACTTTGGTCCAAAGGTTGTGGCTTACCTCGCAGGTTGGGGTGATATTGCCCTGACTGGTGGCCGCGATATTCCGTATTTCCTTGTCCCATTGACAGCACCTATTGTTGGTGGTCTGCTAGGCGCATTCGCCTATCGCAAACTGATTGGTCGCCACTTACCTTGCATGGTATGTGAAGAAGAGACCAAAACAGAAACATTATCCGTTAAAAACACCAAATCCTCGGAACAGGCTTAAATTATGACAACTGAAACCACTATTGCGAAAAAGTATATTGTTGCACTCGACCAAGGCACAACCAGCTCACGCGCTGTTGTACTCGACCATGATGCAAATATTGTCAGCATTTCACAACGTGAATTCACCCAAGTTTATCCTAAACCAGGTTGGGTGGAACATGACCCAATGGAAATTTGGGCATCACAAAGCTCAACACTTGTAGAAGTACTCGCTAAAGCGGATATTCGTACTGATGAAGTCGCTGGCATTGGGATCACTAACCAACGTGAAACCACCATCGTATGGGAAAAAGCCACAGGTAAGCCTGTTTATAATGCGATTGTATGGCAATGTCGCCGTACTGCTGATTTTTGTACGCATCTAAAACAAAATGACCGCGATTTAGAGGAGTATATTCGCCAAAATACGGGGCTGGTTGTTGACCCCTATTTCTCCGGTACAAAAGTAAAATGGATTTTAGATAATGTTGAAGGCGCACGTGAACGCGCAGAGAAAGGCGAATTACTGTTTGGGACGGTGGATACTTGGCTCGTTTGGAAAATGACACAAGGGCGTGTTCATGTCACCGACTACACCAATGCCTCTCGAACTATGTTATTCAATATCCGTAACCTTGAGTGGGATGACAAAATTCTCAAAGCGCTCAATATTCCACGTGCAATGCTCCCTGAAGTACGCCCCTCTTCCGAAGTCTACGGACAAACCAATATTGGGGGGAAAGGTGGGACTCGTATCCCAATTTCAGGGATGGCGGGAGACCAACAAGCCGCTCTATACGGCCAACTGTGTGTAAAACCGGGTATGGCTAAAAACACTTATGGAACCGGCTGTTTTTTACTGCTAAATACAGGGGAAACCGCAGTACGTTCAAATCATGGCCTACTGACAACTATCGCGTGCGGTCCAAAAGGCGAAGTCAATTATGCCCTTGAAGGTGCCGTTTTCGTAGGCGGTGCATCTATTCAATGGCTACGCGATGAATTGAAATTGATTGATGAATCGACTGACTCTGAGTACTTTGCCACTAAAGTGAAGGACAGTAATGGCGTGTATGTTGTTCCCGCCTTTACAGGCTTAGGCGCACCATATTGGGACCCGTATGCGCGTGGCGCTATTTTTGGCCTAACGCGTGGCGCAAATCGCAACCACATCATTCGCGCAACCTTAGAGTCCATCGCTTATCAAACCCGTGATGTACTTGATGCAATGCAAGCAGACTCTGGTGAACGCTTAAAAGCACTGCGGGTTGATGGGGGCGCTGTCGCCAATAACTTTTTAATGCAATTCCAGTCAGATATTTTAGGTACTCCTGTTGAGCGTCCTGAAGTGCGGGAAAGCACCGCGTTGGGCGCCGCTTACCTTGCAGGTTTAGCGGTTGGCTTCTGGAATAATCTTGATGAGTTACAGAGCAAAGCGACCATTGAGCGTGTATTCAAACCGGGTATCGAAACAACAGAACGTAATTTCAAATACGAAGGGTGGAAAAAAGCCGTAGCACGCGCCCAAGAGTGGGAAGACCGCGGCTAGTCTATTTTTAACCGCCTTTATTTTTAATCCCCCAAGGCCATATAATTTATATGGCCTTTCCTCTTTCCCCTGTCCACTTCCCCTATAAATATCACTTTTTCCTAATAACTAATTAGTTAATCAATGAAAGTGCAGTTATTAAAACAATAATAAATTAGACCATTTTTTTGAGTTTCTCTAGAATAACATTCCAATAAAATTCAAAATTAACCCTCAAAAAATGGATTATGGTAATGGATAACCTTAAAATATTTGCTGATGAGATACAGCAAGGTAACTTACAACTAGGATGGTATAAAAAAGGGAGAGTGGTAGTTATTCAGCAAGATACCACCTTGATAAATGCATTAAAGGATAACCCTGAACAATCAGCTGACGGCGAAAAAGCATTTAAGTTATTCAGTTGGTTAAGTGATAAGCCCCGTTTAGCGGGTGAAAATAAAAAAACCTATGTATTGAGTACGCTCGGCGCTAAACATTTCTCCGGCTTTAGTTTCCATACGAAGCAAAATCTGTTTGTTGAAAGTTTTAATTCACCCCACGAATGGATTGATGGAGAAACCAGAGCACAAGCTCAGCTCGCTGACTTATTACTACCAAGCGGGCAATGGCATCGCCATTATAGCATCGTAGTCTTACCCGAAAATGCCAATGACAAGCAAATCGATCTCGTTCGCCACTGGTTGGAACTCACAGATGGGAGTTTATTGATAGTCAAAGATAAACACAAAAAACCCTCAGCTTCTACTCAACAACTCATTGATGAACTTCGCCCAGTAGAACACATTGCATTAACCAATAACACCTTAGAAAATCACAATTTCCAGCAAGCCATCACCCTACCACCCCACACAATAAACTCATTGAAGCTAACCGATGAGTTACGGGAAAACAGCCAGTTTTTTTCAATAACTATAAAAAATACAAATAATAACAGTGTATTATCTTTACATGACATCCCAATTACAGAAGCGTCGTCTTGGCAACAGATTGCCCATTCCATCGAAACTGATGTTAATAAAATGATGGCAGTAAATCAGCTTCCTGCAGTTAAAATCAGCTATGAAAAGAATACCTTAAAACTTGTCGGTGAAAATATCATTTTTCGCCAATTCCAATTGAAACAAACAAAACAGGCAACTTCTCGATATAATACGCAAGAAAGTGTTCCTCAAATTCTACCTATTTTAGTCGCAGAAAACCCAGATGAGCTTCCTAATCATTTAGTTGTGGGTGCCATAACAGGAAAACTGCCAAATAATCCTCACATTAAGGATTACAAAATCCTTGAACAGCCTAAATTTGGCCGACTAACACTCAATAGCACCACCAATGAGTGGCAATATATTGCCAATAACGCAAAATTTGAAACCCACTCAGATCAATTTGATTTTATCGCCATGCTACCTAATGGCCAGCAATCACAGCCACTTTCCATTCAGTTACAAACTGAAAATGCACCGCAACTCCGCATTCCAGGGAAGCGTACGTTTTCTGTTCCAGACCCGATCTACCATGAACCTCAACGACGTTACAACCCCACACCAAGCGATATGAAAGTCCATAATATTCAACTTGCGCAGACTCACTTGCAGAATATGACGGATAAACATATGAGCTTAACGGCTAATCGCTGGGCACTATTGAATGTGGAGATCACCAGCGAAACGGCAGCAAACTCCCCCGATATTAGAGCTATTGTCAGTAACAAAGAAAGAAAAATATTAGGTCGAGTGAGACTCACTGGCCCAAACCATCTGCCAAAAACATTAACCGCGTTTCCCCAACAAATGAATGTCTCTGCGCAAAATTGGCATCAGCAACGTTTTACAGCACCGCTAAAAGGTGAGTGGATACAACCGGATATCAACATTATAGTCACGGTTAATGGCAAACCCATTATCACCGAAGAAACCAACCAATATGGTTTGTTCTCCCCAAATGTTACCCTTGATAACCACTTAATTGTTCATGTTGATAGCCACAGTTTATATCAACAAGGTCATGGTGTTTATTCATCCTCCCCGCTCAGTTGGGGAAAAGAAGCCGCGACAATCTTACCTGTTGGACAACTCACATTGTATAGCGCTCCTGCTACAGTGAGTCACCCAAGCTTAACGCCATATTTTAGCTCTTCCAATAGTAAAGCTATCCCTCTTATTCATCCTCATTATGATAACCCTGAAGAAATTGGCTACCACCCCAGCGCACAAATTTATTGGGCTTACAATAATAGTAAGAAATACCAAGCTGCTAACAATGCTAATTGTGACTATCAATATACCGCAGTTGAAATCTTGACTTCGAATGCTAGCACTGCCCTATTAGGACTAGCATTACCTAACCACGGTGGTGGAGTTCACGAACCCAACGTGATGTTTCATGAAGTTTTTGGTCACGGCCTTGACTTGCCTCATACCGATATGAAAGATCGCAATAATCAGCCAACATACCCTTACAGTTATTATAGTCACGGTAAAAACCCAGCCTATAACCAATCTAGGCAATATTATGTCACTTATCACGATCTCCACAGTCACTTACAACAAGCCATGCCAACCATGCTTTCCAGCTTTGTTCCTTTTCGAAGTGGTGCTTATGATGCCTTCTTGCCTCACGCAGATGCCTATAACCAAAAAATTCACCAATTTTTAAGTGGAAGAGTACGCTGGCAATATAATAAAACGAAAGGGGAAGATACCGAAGATGGCGGGTTTGCAGGTGACGGTTTTTATCAGCGCTGGGATCAAACCAATAAACAATGGGTCACACTAACCCAACAAAATTACGCTGAATATTATAAACTAACGCAAATTGAGCAATTTCCTCATCAGCGCGATGTACCAATTTATTGGATACAGCACCAATTTGCCAAAATGACGGATAATACCCTTCATCCTTATAGCACTATCACTGTTGATCGAACCATAGGAAACCTCCCCGCTGACTACCATAATCTAAAAACGGGGGGTGGCCGCCCATATGATATTTATGGTGACTATGCATTAACTGTCACTTATGCGACTCCAAATGGGTTATTAACCGAGGTATTACAAATTCCACACGCAGTGAGCTTCAATATTGCAGATAAAGGCGAATTGGTTCAGTTTACTGTACATGAATTAAACTACAAAAAAGAGATGGGTTCGTTGCTCTCTCACTATAGCAACCCAAATTCATTAGCGAATCGTCTATTTGCAGAGCATGATGGCCAAACAGTACCTAACCAATTGTTACTCGATAATTATTGGCAAGGAACCCCTATTTACTGGGCTGCAACAGAAGAAGGCTTAATTGATTTTTCGACAGGTAAAGTCAACACCGACAAAGTCACCTCAAACAGTGCGCTCTACGCTAAATGGGTTGAAAATGGCCGCCTACATCAACAATATTTTTCATTATCTGACCCATTTGGCCAAAAACGGCAAGTTGATACTTCTGTGAAGTTTATTGCGCTCAATCACCTTGATACTCACACAATGGATTACTCCACGAGACCTGATGTGCTCTACTGCACAGCGGAGCAACCTTTAGTTGCAGATGTAAATTTCGAACAAACGGTTGATATTACTCACTTAAACTTGCCTGATGGCCAGTACGCTTTTTGGGTCACACTATGGACAAGTGATGCTCAGAAACAAGTTCAAGAAAATGTGCCAGCAGAAGAGTGGTATTTTTCAGTACAACAAAATCAATTAACAATAAAAGGCACAATAGACAGTACCCCAGAACTAAAACTGGATGGAATACTCATTCATATCGACCAACACTTGCAGGACAATGCGATACCAAAATTGGTTTGGCTCCAACAAGACTATAAAAACCCAGTGGGACAATTAGCAGAGAATACAGAATTTCTAGATCACAACCGACCGGTAATATTTAATTCAGGAGCCATTTTGCCAGAGTTAATATCATCAATACCTGAAGAGGAACCTAGCTCTTTTTATTCATCAACACAATCAATTCCGCAACAGAAGCAAGCTGATATACTACTCAGCGCGTAATCTAAAGGTCAGTCTGTCTTTTCACAGCCTGACCTTCTTCCCATTAGACAGTCCGTTCTGAATGTGCCATTCGTTTGGCGAGTGGTAGCCAGCACAGTAAAATGAGTACTGACATTAAAAACATCAACAACCCGAGGCTAAACTGTCCGTTCTGCGGCAACAACGCAGAAACCCAAGTTGCAACACCCGAACCGACATTTTGTAAGCCACCAACGAGTGCGCCCGCAGCCCCTGCCAAATAAGGGAAAGGCTCCATTGCCCCTGTCGTTGCTAACGGAAATAACATGCCTGCACCAAAGAAAAACACCGCTGCGGGTACTAATAATGTCCAGGTATTCATAACGCCAAACCAACCTGGCACCCACATCATGAAACCAGCCAATAAACAAACAAGCACTGAATGCCACATCAAATTATAAAACGTTTTTCCCTCTCGCCCTGCATACCAAGCACCAAAGAAAGCGGCAGGAATAGGCAAGATAAATAAGATACTTACGGTGATGCTATTTAGCCCCAATACACCGCCCATCAATACACCGCTACTGGCCTCAAACACTGCTATTCCAGCTAATGCACCCACTAACATAGCAAGATAAGAGAGAAATGAGCCACTCGATAATAACTCTCTATATGATGCGATCATTTTATGCTTTTCAGGTGAAACAGGGCGTGTTTCTGGTAACCAACGATACATACTTAATAATACAGAAGCACCTAAGACAAAGAGGAAAATATAACAAGCATGCCACCCCCAGAAATGCGCCAATATTCCGCCAAACATTGGAGCTAATAATGGGCTCACTAATATTCCCATATTTAATAAACTATTTGCATAACGCAACGCAGTGCCTTTATATAGGTCACGAGGCATGGTTCTTGCCATCACACCCGCAACACCCGTTCCTAGGCCCTGCAACCCACTCGCTATAGTGAGTACATTTAATGTTGGCGCAAAAATTGCCACAATCGTTGAAAATAAGAAAATAGTTAAACCCGTTAAAATAACAGGTCGGCGACCAATTCGGTCAGATAGCGGCCCATAAACTAACTGCGAAAAACCATAAGAAAATAAATAAGCCGCCATCACTTGTTGAACAGCACCAGATGGCTCATTAAAATAAGCGGCAATTTCAGCAATGACAGGAACATAAATAGTTTGTGTCATTTGGCCGACCGCTGCCAATGCAATTAGCATCAATAGCAAATTAAAATGTTCCAGTTTTCTCATTTTTCTCTCAAATACATCCAATAATGCAAAAACACTCTATTTCGGACACAAAATAACGCTGCATTATTTCATTGTAATAACGCAAAATTATTTAGGTGCTTAATTATCAATATAAAAATACTGCTCTACGCTTTCATGTCATTTTAAATAAATAGCAAATAATGCGTTTTGCTTGAGTGTGACTAAGATAACAAAAGCTGCCATCTTTTCGTAGTAGTACGACATTTTATATTTTCCGCTAATGGCAGTAATATTCGCCAGCATTGTCAACATAACTGTACATTGAACTTTAAAACTTACCAATTCCAAGAATAAAACACTGAAACACATTATCGATAAGCATAAATAATGAACTGTTTTAGTATTAAATCCTAGTAAACCAGACTTTGGCTCATTTATATCAAAAATGAGTTATTTCTAAGATAGTCGATTTTAAAATATGAAGAGGTGGGATTTATGGCAAATTGGGTAACAGGAACAGTGATTGAAGCCAGATTTTGGACCGATTCATTATTCAGCCTTGTCATCAAGGCCCCGATTAAACCCTTTACCGCAGGGCAATATGCAAAACTTGGACTAGAGATCGAAGGGGTTCGTGTTCAGCGAGCTTACTCTTATGTCAACGCACCCAGTGATGACCGACTTGAATTTTATTTTGTCATCGTTCCCGAAGGAAAACTTAGCCCCAAACTAGCGCAATTAAAACCGGATGATACGTTGCAGATCACGGATGAAGCCACGGGTTTCTTCGTGCTAGACGAAATACCTGAATGTAAAAATTTGTGGATGTTATCAACAGGTACCGCAATTGGGCCTTTTTTGTCCATCTTACAGGAGGGTAAAGACCTTGAGCGTTTCGAGAAAATTGTTTTACTTCACGCTGTCCGTTATGAGAAAGATTTAAGTTATTTACCCTTAATGAAAAAGTTGGAACAACAATACCAAGGAAAATTAAAGATTGTCACCGTAGTGAGCCGGGAACAATGTGCGGGTTCATTATATGGTCGTGTTCCAGCTTTAATTGAGGATCATGAACTTGAAAACACTGTTGGCTTAACACTTTCGCCTGACACCTGTCACGTCATGTTGTGTGGCAACCCTGAAATGGTCAGAGATACTCGTAATACGCTGAAAAATAGCCATGGGATGGTTAAACACTTGCGCCGCAAGCCTGGCCATATCTCTAGTGAACAATATTGGTAATGTCATACACTACCCTGATGCATCTTCAGGGTAGCATTTATGCTATATGGTATTCGCGCTATAGATAATCTACTGTTTCTGTTTCTTCACCATAGTGATTAACACCATCCATTCCCACAAAAGCCCCACAATCGAGTACCATTATCATAGTAATTAATAATGGTAAGAAACGCCCTATCCCCCATTGCCACACAGGTTCAAATTGGCTGACATCGATTGAAAAAAGTGCAAATGCCAATAAAATTAACGCAAACCATCCCCCCGATTTCCCACGGTCGTGTAAACGCTTCACAAAGATAGCCGCCAAAGGATAAAGTAGTAAAATAAATAACGAGATAGCAAGCGTTTCAGAAAATAGCAGTGCATTTTGTAACAGGGCAACGGCGGTCATTAAAATAAAAATGACTGCAATACCTACCCAAAATGGCCGGCGACCGATACGGCCTTTGAAGGAAAAAGCCCATTGTTGTAATGTCATTACCTATAATCCTGATACAATGTGGAAAACTAAAAATGAGTGGCTCAAAAATGACCCAAACTTTATTTCGCTCGGTATACGCCATCATAACCATTTTTGTGCTTAGTGCGCCACAACTGGCTTTCGCTCAGAAAGTCCCCACTTTGCCAGATACCGATTTCAAAGTCGCCTATTTAGCCCCTGACGCCCCCTCTTTTGAGTTGACTATTCCTGAGCTGCGCAATCAATTCAATCATGAATATAAAGATTTATATCTCCATGAATATAAAGTCATTACGAGTCAGGATATCTCCGCTCCTTACATTCGCGCGGCCTCTCGTATTAACCAACAGATATACTCCTCAGCAGTGTTAGAGCGTGGTAGTGAAAAAATTAAAAGTTTACAGATCACATTACTACCGTCTGATAACCCACAAGAAAACCAAAAAAACCGGCAATTAATGGAAAGTTATACCATGGCAATGGTCCGTATATTTTCCCCTGAAGTTTCACTGGATAAAGCCCCTGAGCTTACGGAAGCCTTAAATAAATTTATTGCCAATAATAGTACAACTCACGCGGAAGAAGCTCGATTAGGTACGTTAAGGTATATTTTAGTAAAAAGTGACAATAATGTGCTTACTTTTGCTGTTGAACCGATTAAGCTAGAACAACAAACACCCTAAACTGACTGTGATCACGCTCTAAGAACAAGCATGATAAAAAGCAAAGCTATTATTATCCATTGTTCTTATAATGCAGAAGGTGAATGGCGACAACATTGTCACATTGCGCGTGTAACATAAGCGTGTGATGAATAACTTATTGATTAATCATTCAAACTCTCTGGTTGGAGGAAACAACATGCGACATCCATTGGTAATGGGTAACTGGAAACTGAACGGCAGCACACAGATGGTCAATGACCTCATCGCTGGCTTGCGTAATGAACTCAGCAGCGTTGATGGCTGTGGTGTGGCTATTGCACCACCTGCACTTTATTTGACCCAAGCTAAACATGCATTAGCAGGTAGCCGTATTGCATTAGGTGCACAAAACGTTGACGTTAACCTATCAGGTGCATTTACAGGTGAAACCTCTGCTGAAATGTTAAAAGATGTTGGCGCCAAATACATCATTATCGGCCACTCAGAACGTCGTACCTATCACAACGAAAGTGATGAATTTGTCGCTAAGAAATTTGCGGTATTAAAAGAGCAAGGCCTGATCCCAGTACTGTGTATTGGTGAAACTGAAGCTGAAAATGAAGCTGGTAAAACTGAAGAAGTATGCGCTCGCCAAATTGATGCCGTATTAAATTCTTTAGGTGCGGAAGCTTTCCAAGGTGCCGTTATCGCCTATGAGCCAATCTGGGCTATCGGTACAGGTAAATCAGCAACACCTGCACAAGCACAAGCAATCCATAAATTTATTCGTACCCATATTGCGAAAAAAGATGCAGCCATTGCTGAACAAGTAATCATTCAATACGGTGGTTCTGTTAATGCCAGCAATGCAGCAGAGCTATTCACTCAACCAGATATCGATGGTGCCTTAGTGGGTGGAGCTTCTCTGAAAGCTGACGCTTTTGCTGTAATTGTTAAAGCTGCAGCTGAAGCAAAAAAAACAAAATAAGGTTATTTTAACACCTTGAGATTAACCGCCAATATTGGCGGTTTTTTTGTTTTTATTAATTTTGTTATTCATAAATAATTTCATATCAATAACCTTACTCCCATAATAATTGCCAAAAAACAATTACCACCAAACAATATAATTGAAATTTAATTTCAAAAAAAATAAATTGAAATTAATTAAATTCGAAATAAATTAATAAACGAATGATTAAAAACTCAGAAATAAATCATTAATAAAAATATTCATCAATTTGAAACAAAATAAAAACACCATAAATAACAGTAAATTGAAAGGGGCTTCAATTTCATTTTATCTATACCACTTATCCTCTATTAAATAATAACGGTAGACAACCTATAAAAGTTAATTCACATTTAATCTCGCTAATCGCTCAGCTAGATAATTGACATTAATAACTTTTACCTTGAAGGATAAATATGAAATATATAGTTGGTTTAATCTATAGCATCATAACTATATTCCCTGCAATTTGTTTTTCTGAATCAAACGATGACTCTTGGCGAGTTAATACTAATATTTATTTGGAAATAGAAGAATACCAAGGTCAGCGTGATTCATTCAAAAATAAAGTCTACGATAAAATCAGCACAGTTGGCCAATTAAAGCTATACAACCCTAAATCTGACTGGCGTTTTACCCTAGATCATCGTGAATCCTTAAGGAATCATGGTCGCAATTTCTCAACCTCACGGGATTCTTACATTCGGAACCGCACGCAAATTGATGCTATCAAGCAAATTATCAACACCTTAAAATCAGACTTAGAACTTGGTTTTCGTTACAGAAAAGAATCAAACGATGTGGAGCCTAACAGCAAAGCACGTTCTTCGAATCGTTTATATGGCTTAACCCCTGCCGGTGAGTACCGTTTCAACGATGATTGGTCTTTTAACTTTTGGCTCTCTTATCTTTATTACAGCAATTATTTCAACGACAGTAGCCATGAAGCAGAAACCGAATATGGCGTGACTTATAAATATTCAGATGCATTAAAAGCAAAACTCACTGTTTATATTGATAACCAATGGGATAAACATTTCAGTACCCGCTTTTTACAATCACAAGTTCGCGCTTACTTACCCATTACCATTAAACCCAACTGGAAAATTACACCGTATGTACGCTATTTCTTACAAGAAAATACCTATGACAAAAATAATTATTTAACTCAGGAAATTAAAAATGGCTTCCGCATTGGCTCCCGCGTGGAATACAAAGCTACACCATCTCTAACTTTATGGAGTGAACTCGCCTATGAGCCCTCAACATGGAAATCGCCTAAAAAGAATGGGATCACGTCAGGATATGATAACAAGCAAACCCTATATCTCGGTAAAATCGGCGTAAAATATCAGTGGTAATTTTTAGATTGCAACTAACTTAGTTCACAGAGAAATACCCGAAAATACAATACTCAAAATAGTTCGTGCTGTAGCTAGGCGGCAAGAGAAGCTAATCCCTAGGAGCATACACTAGTATGTGACTAGGGGTAGCGAGCGTCGCCAACAACGCTACAATGCAAAATATGACAAGAGTACAATACTCAAAATAGTTCGTGCTGTAGCTAGGCGGCAAGAGAAGCTAATCCCTAGGAGCATACACCAGTATGTGACTAGGGTTAGCGAGCGTCGCCAACAACGCTACAGTACGAAATATGAAGAGTATTAGCGTCGAATGATTTCGTCGAACACCCCCCCATTCGCAAAATGCGTTGCTTGTGCTAATTGCCAACCACCGAAACTGGCGTCTACCGTCAGCAACTTAAGCTCAGGGAACTGCTGCTGATATTTTTTAGCCACTTCCACATTTCGTGGACGATAATAGTTTCTCGCTGCAATTTCCTGCCCTTCCGCAGAATAAAGATGCTCTAGGTAAGCTTCTGCAACAGCCCTGCGGTCACGTTTATCGACAGTTTTATCAACAACAGCGACGGTTGGCTCAGCAAGAATCGAAATACTTGGCGTCACTATTTCAAACTGCCCGCTTTCCCCCAACTCATTGATAGCTAACAACGCTTCATTTTCCCAAGCAATTAATACATCACCTATGCCGCGTTCAACAAAACTATTGGTCGCACCACGAGCCCCTGAATCGAGTACTTCCACATTTTGATAAAGTTGTTTAACAAATTGCTTTGCTTTTTCAGGATCTTGCTGGTTTTTATCTAACGCATATCCCCATGCCGCTAAATAATTCCAACGTGCTCCGCCTGAGGTTTTCGGATTCGGTGTCACCACAGAGGCGTCTTTGCGGACTAAGTCATCCCAGTCCTTAATATTTTTCGGGTTATCTTTACGGACTAGAAAGACGATAGTCGATGTATAAGGTGCTGAGTTATCGGGGAGTTTTTCTATCCAGTTTTTATCTATACGGCCACTTTGTGCAATAGCATCAACATCATAGGCTAAAGCCAACGTCACAACATCAGCTTCTAACCCATTCACTACTGATATGGCTTGCTTACCTGAACCCCCATGAGATTGCCGAATAGTGACAGTATCCCCCGTTTTCTTTTTCCAATAATCACTAAATTCCTGATTATATTGTTGATAAAACTCACGAGTCGGATCATAAGACACATTCAGTAATTGAATGTTTTTCGCCCATGCCCCTGTCGCTAACAGCAATAACAATGCTGTGGTGAATTGTGATTTTGTTACCTGCCATGAACTTGCCATCTGCCTTTCCTCATTAAATTTATGATAAGGAGAGGCTGACAGATAGCACCAATTACGGGAAATAATTAAAAAGAAAAACTTATAATAATGAGGAATATGTGAACAAAAAAATAAAGACGTAAAAATAACCACCTTCTAAAATGTATCGTTCATTCCATATTAGAAAAAGCCATGTAACACTTACAAAAATTTAAGTGGTATTAGCATTCCGCAAAGGTCAGCTGGCCATTTCTATTATGGCCAGCCTTTTGGAAAAGTGTATCTGATAAATAGAATAATTGATCTGTAATCTGGTATAAGATGAAAACGTTTAAACCTATTTCGTTATTTACAAGAGTCTCCTATTATCAATAGTTTCCTTTCTTAACAAATAAAAGGAAATACAATTTTAACGTTATAATGTCGTTTCATTTTCTTGCGGTAATGCTGATTTTGGCAGACCAAAGATTTTGTCAAAAGCCCAATTAAAAAAGAAAGTATAAATTGGGATAAAAATAATCAAGGCAACATCAAATATTAACGCTTGTAAAAGACTAATTGAAAGCCACCATGCAATTAATGGAATTAAGAAAAAAACCAGTGTTATTTGAAACAATATGGCATGAACAAAACGACGCCTAAATGTCCTAATACGTGATTTTTGTTTCGACTCCCAATATTCAAATACGGTATTGAAAATAAAATTCCAACTGACTGCAATAGTCGTTATTACTAATGCTAATGGACCTGTAGTTCCCGCTGAATTACCAGAAAGAAAAGCCAGTGCTAATGCTGAAATAAACCAACCAATAACTTCATAAATCGTTATAAATACAATTCTACGTTTTATCCCCTGCATTTTCCACCTCCAAGATATTATTACCCATAAAGTGATAGAATAAACACCCTTCAACATTAATAAAGTTTAGCCACTCAATTTTTTATCGTAGGAGACAGTTTCATCTGCTGAGAAGCAGCAGGTATCGAACACCCAAAATTACATTAATTAGTAAAACACCTGATCAGACGAAAAATAGCATTTAATATTCTCGTATTAAATTAGCGACTTTATATAAACTTATAAATTATTAAATTTATATGTTTTTATTAAAAAGTTAATTTACCTTAATCATCCATTGTGCTTTTTTGACATCAATAGGCTCAGGAATTAGATGTGCTTTTACAAAAATATCTGCAACTTTTTGCTGCTTCACAAACGCATCATCACTCATATGAACAAATCCATAATTTATGCGTTGTAATGCTTTTAACCATATATCTTTGCCTAGCCCTGTTGAGGCTGATAATACCTCTGAGGTCTCTTGAGGATGCGTATTAACCCATTTACTTTGTTGTATTAGTTGCTCAATAATCACTTCAACATATTTAGATTTTTTTTCAGCAAAGTTACGACTAGCAAGGAAGAAGGTGTAATGAGGAACTAAATTTTCACCATTAACGATTTGACGAACTGGCAAGTTGGTTTCAACTTCAGCTAAAAAAGGGTCCCAAATCGCCCATGCATCAGTTGCTCCTTTCTCAAAGGCTGCTCTCGCATCTGATGGTTGTAAATAAACTGGTATAATATCACTGTAATTAAGCCCCACATGTTGCAATGCGGCCAGAAGCAAATAATTCACATCAGAACCTTTATTTAATGCAATACGCTTTCCCTTTAAATCATTGATAGACTTAATTGATGAATTTTCAGGAACAACAATTGCCTCTGATTTGGGATTAGCAGGTGAGTGACCTAAATAGACAAAATCAGCTTGTGCTGCTTGAGCAAAAATAGGTGGTGCATCTCCCGTCGCAGCTAAATCAATACTTCCTAGATTTAACCCTTCTAACATTTGTGGTCCTGCAGGAAATTCAATCCAATTAATATTAACATTATATTTTTTAAATTCGTTTTCTAATGAACCTCGATATTTTAATATTGCAAAAATATTGGATTTTTGATACCCAATATTAATTATTTTCGCTTCTGCAAAAGTAAAGTTGGGATAGATGAAAATCAATAATAAAGAAGCAAGTAGTATTAACCTTTTCATAATAGGGCTCCTGATGGAATTAGTTATCTAAAGTAGTTTTCACTCACTTATTTTGGCCTTGAATCATTGGCAATTGTTTCACCTAATGGTCCTGTATTAATACATGTTTTAGGGAAAGAAAACTCTTTTTGCCCCTCTAATAAAGGCATTACTAACTCTGCAAATCGGTGTGCTTCCTCTAAATGTGGATAACCTGAAAAAATAAACTTGCTAATACCCACAGCCTGATATTCCCTGATTCGTTCTGCAACTTGTTCAGGTGAACCAACTAAAGCCGTTCCAGCTCCACCTCGAACTAAACCAATACCAGCCCATAAATTAGGTGCAATAAATAAGTTATCTTTAGAACCATTATGGAGTGATTGCATACGCCCTTGCCCTATTGAATCCATGCGCGAAAAAATAGATTGGGCTTGAGCAATAATTTCATCATCAAGATGTGAAATCAGCTTATTTGCCGCATCAATAGCCTCTTGCTCTGTTTCTCGCACAATCACATGTAAACGGATACCAAATTCCAATTGATTACCTTTCTCATCTGCGAGTTTCCGTACCGCTGTAATTTTTTCAGCTACGTCAGCGATTGGCTCGCCCCATGATAAATATGTATCAATATGTTCTGCTGCAACCGTTAATGCAGCTGGTGATGAACCACCAAAATACAGTGGAGGCCCTAATGATTGTACTGGAGGAAATAGCAATTCTGCATTTTCAACATATATATGTTCTCCTTGATAATTCACTTGTTTTTCTCCACGGATCAAACGTTTATAAACTTCAAGGAATTCCTCTGTCACTTTATATCGCTCTGCATGATTTAAAAAAATTCCATCACCTTTGTTTTCTATTGGATCACCACCTGTCACCACATTTACCAATAATCGTCCATCAGATAATCTATCCAAAGTTGAGGACATGCGAGCAGCTAGTGAGGGAGGTTGAAGACCAGGCCTAACCGCAACTAAAAAGCGTAATTGTTTGGTCACTGAAACCAATGCTGCAGCGATTAACCATGAGTCTTCGCAGCTTTTACCTGTAGGGATCAGTACACCATAGAAACCTAAACTATCCACTGCGATAGCAATTTGCTGTAAATAAGATAATGTCACTGGACGAGCACCTTTTTGTGTTCCTAAATAGCGCCCTTCTCCATGCGTCGGTAAAAACCAAAATAGCTGTAGTTCTTGCTGTACTGTCATATTTAATTCCTATTTACTTGGTAATAACCAGAAATTATTTTTAATATCTCTAGAACGCTGTAAGTGCACTCAATACCTTCGATTCAAGTTCAATCAATCGAGAGTTCGTCAGTATTCTGGGGTAATCTTCATTTACTTGTAAATCTAAATACAGCCCACCATCCTTTAACATCAAAACTCGTTCAGAGATAAACACAGCTTCATGCACATCGTGTGTGACAAGTACGACGGTGAATTGGTATTCTTGCCATAGCTTAATGATCAACTGCTGCATTTCTATTCGAGTTAATGCATCAAGTGCACCCAAAGGCTCATCAAGTAATAGTAAACGAGGACGATGAATAAGCGCTCTTGCTAATGCGACACGCTGTTTCTGTCCCCCTGATAATGTTGCAGGCCATTCATTAGCTTTATCAATCAATCCAACAGCATCTAGCGCTTCAAGTGCCTCATTACGCCATTCTCCTTTAAGTCCAAGCTCTACATTCTCAATGACTTTTTTCCATGGCAGTAATCGCGGTTCTTGGAACATCATGCGTGTATCATCATAAAAATGAGCTAGTGATAGTGTTTCGCTTGTGATTTCCCCTGATGAGGGCAAATCTAAATTAGCTATTAGGCGTAATAAAGAACTCTTACCACAGCCACTGTGCCCAACAATCGCGACAAATTGCCCTGCAGGAATTGTAAAGCTAAGGGATTTAAGTACTTCATGGGCACCAAACTGTTGAGTAATCTGCTTAACATTAACTGTAACGCCTGCATTTCTAAGGGGTTGACTTATCATCATGCTGTAACCCTTTTTTTCTGCCAAATAGGGTGCCAACGCAAAAGTACAACTTCCAATAAATAGGTCGACCAGTCTGCTATTTTACCCAGTAAGGCATAAACAATGATGGTAAATACTACAATGTCAGTTCTGAGAAACTCGCGTGCATTCATTGCTAAATATCCGATCCCTGCATTTGTAGAAATAGTTTCAGCGACAATTAATGTTAGCCACATCAATCCAAGAGAAAAACGGACACCAACTAATATTGATGGTAATGCCCCCGGAAAAATAACGTGATGGAATAATTGATATCCACTTAGCCCATAGCTTTTTGCCATCTCAATCAAACCTCGATCAATATGTCTAATACCATGTAATGTATTTAAATAAATAGGGAAAAAAGTACCTAATGAGACGAGAAATATTTTAGCTTTCTCATCAATACCAAACCATAAAATAACTAAAGGGATAAGTGCCAAGTGGGGTATATTGCGGATCATTTGTATCGAACTATCCAATAAAGTTTCACCTAATCGGGATAGCCCTGTAATTAGCCCTAGTATAAGCCCTATCGAACCGCCAATAATAAAACCTATCGAGGCACGTAATGTGCTGACAACCATATTTTCCCATAGCTCACCACTTTTTATTAACCTCCAACCAGCATTCATTACTTGAAGTGGTTCTGGTAATATACGACTTGATACCCAGCCTGAATTCACGGAAAATTGCCAGATCATAAGTAATGCTATAGGTACCAGCCAACTCAAAAATAAGTTACGTTGATAGCTCATTTTGTTCTCCCTATTCAACAACCGTGTATAATTTATCTTCTAATATATGCCACCAATTTTATTTAGTGAGCGATAAAAAAACGTAAGGTATGATTTACCCTACCAATAATTTCGTCATTAAAAATATATTTTTTAGCCTGTTCTGAATACTGTGATTGTTTATTACTAATATAAATTCCAAGCATAATTTCTTCAGCTTTTAATGCCATTAATAAAGGTTTGAATGCATAATCCAGTGCTAATTGATGGCACTCACTACCTCCAGACATAATTGGCAATACCCTTTTATTAGCAAATGAGCCTTGTGGCAACAAATCAATTAATGACTTTAATACACCGCTATACGATGACTGGTAAACTGGTGAAGCTATAATAACACCATCTGCTCTCTTAACTTTTTTAATAAATAATTCTATTTGAGAATGTTGACATTCTGCTTTTAATAGCACACTTGAATCAAATTCATTCACACTAACCCGTTCAATCATTACATCATATGCACTTAACCATTTCTCAACATAATCAAGCAAGGCAGATGAAAGTGATTTCGAATTTGGGCTTCCTGAAATAATAAGAATATTCATACCAACCTCTCTATTATTAACTAATCATTAATATTTATCTAATTAACCTAATATAAATAAATATTTTTTTGTTATTAGTAATACTATAATCGACATAAAAGAATCTAGCTCTTTGCTTATTATTGAATTTCAAAACAGGAATAAAACACAGAAATCAAAGAAACATTGAAGCTACCTACTTTAAAGTTGAAATTAGCAGAGTTATTGAATCTTATATTAGCCTACTTAGTAGTGAAAAATGTCTGACAAGTGTTATAGGATAGAATAAACAGTTATTAACAATATCTGACTTACAAACACTTTATTTTATTAATATTTAATTAAGAGGGTAATAGTATTACTGTAAGAGACGTACTTATCCATGTTGAATATTTTAGTAGAAAACCAGTAAGCGAAAGATTTCAATAATCGTTTGATAAATTAATAGGCGGCTTCGTAATTACGTTTTAGTATGAATCACCCCAAAAAACTGACTTATTTGTTATTTGAAACAAATGCAAGGAGAGTGTATAGATTACGGATCTATAACGTTAGATTGTAATCCGTTGACACTAGATATTTATTCAAACTTCCTGATCATTTCACTAATTATCAAAATCGGAAAAAAAAATTCCAATTTATGTGTTTATTTTTGAACGTTGCTCAACAAATATTAACATTAATTTAATATTATAAAACTTGGAGGTGAGTATTTATGAAAAAACAAGAACGACAAAAAGCGATTCGAATTAAGTTGATAACTGATAAAAAAGCTTATGTTAGCGAATTAGCTAAAGAATTATCAGTAACGACTAGAACTATCCGTAATGACTTAAATGAACTATGCCAAAGTACACTATTCTCATTATTTCATGGTGGCGTACAATTAAAGAACACACCTGATGACGAGTCCTTATTTGAACGGTCGTTTACAAAAACGATATTGAATGGTTTTAAAAGTGGCAAGGATATTGTGCCAAATTCGAATCGAACCACACAAAACAGCTATATAAATGAAAGTGTTTACATTCTAGGTTCGTTTAATGTTGATATTGTCTCTGAAATAACAGCATTGCCCCAGATTGGGCAAACCATACGAGCTTCTGCAACACATTTTTACGCCGGAGGAAAAGGGACAAATCAAGCTATCGCAGCGGCTAAAATTAATAATAACGTTCACTTAACGGTTAAATTAGGCTCAGATGAGTTTTCAAAAAAAGCTAAGAGGTATTTAACAAAAACTGAAATTTCATCGTTTTCTTTTCTGGTAAATGAAGTGTCACCAACTGGAATAGCAATCGTATGGGTTTCTGATGCTACTGGTGACAATATGATCAGTGTCACTCTTGGTGCCAACGAAACATTTACCGAAGAGGATGTTTTATTAGATATTGATATTATTCGCAATTGCAGAGTATTTTTGACTCAGCTAGAAAACAATTTCCCTATAACTCGTTATGCAATAATGCAGGCAAAACTTGGAAAAGCCATTATTGTATTGAACCCAGCCCCTTATGTTCCAGAAATCAAAGAAATATTGCACTTAATAGATATTATTACACCGAATAAAATTGAGGCCGAAGCATTATCCGGAGTAGTTATTGACGATATTAATTCAGCAAAAAATGCAGCCAAAAGCATTCACATTCAAGGTGCAAAATCCGTCATCATTACGTTAGGTAGCCAAGGCTGTCTAATCTTTGATGGCAAAGTTTATACCCATATTCCTGCCTATAAATCAGCTGTTGTCGATACCAGTGGAGCAGCCGATGCCTTTACTGGGGCACTGGCAGCATACATTGCAAATGGTAAAGAGCTCGTCAATGCAGCGCAATATGCTTCTGCATTTGCATCGTTGAAAGTTGAACGTAAAGGCGCATCAAATATGCCCAGTAGTTCGCTCGTTTATCACCGTAAGCAGCAACTGTTTAGAGAATTATTCAGTCCCCTAAGCCTATAGGAATAATCAAATGAAAAATAAAATTTTCTATCGTGTTATCGGTGCAACCGTCGGAATAATACTTTCCGCCTCCTTCATCATACCTGCATTCGCCGCTGATACACAGACGCATAAACCCAAAATCGCCCTAGTCATGAAATCATTGGCAAACGAGTTTTTTCTAACAATGGAGACCGGAGCAAAAGATTACCAGAAAAAAAATACAGATAAGTTTGATTTGATATCTAATGGAATAAAGAACGAAACGGATACAGCAAACCAAATCCAGATAGTAGAACAAATGATTGTATCTAAAGCGGATGCTATCATCATTGCACCATCAGATTCTAAAGCAATTCTACCTGTAGTTAAGAAAGCAATTGATGCAGGAATAATCGTTATTAATATTGATAATAAATTTGATGAGGGTGTACTCAAAGATAAAAATCTAAATATTCCTTTTGTTGGTCCTGATAACCAAAAAGGTGCTAAAGATATTGGTGATTATTTAGCAAAACACCTTAAACAGGGCGATCAGGTAGGTATTATTGAAGGCATTCCAACCTCCCGCAACTCTCAACAACGCACTCAGGGATTCCAGCAAGCAATGGCTGAGAGCGGAATGAAAGTGGTTTCTATTCAATCCGGTCAATGGGAAATAAACAACGCTAATGTAGTAGCCGCTGCAATGCTGAGTGAATATCCCGATATCAAAGCGCTGTTAGCAAATAACGATAACATGGCACTAGGTGCTGTTTCCGCAATTCGTTCAGCTGGAAAAAAAGGACAGGTTTTAGTCGTAGGCTATGACAATATCGAAGCAATTAAGCCGATGTTGAATGATGGCCGAGTATTAGCAACAGCAGATCAATTCGCTTCCCAACAAGCTGTATTTGGCATTGATGCTGCACTTGACGCGCTGAAAAATGGGAAAAAACAGCGCGATTTATCCAGTAATATTGAGACCCCAATAAAACTTATTATTAAACAGTAAGTTAATCATAGCTCATTGCTTTGATATTGCATCTTTCGGATATCAAAGCAGCTTACCCGATAAGGTCAGAATATGAAAAATGGGCAAGAGATCCTCGCAATACACGGAATAGGTAAAATCTATAGTGAACCTGTCTTAGTGGATGTGACACTCACATTATATCCAGGAAAAGTACTGGCTCTGACTGGGGAAAATGGTGCCGGAAAAAGTACCTTAGCCAAAATCATTGGAGGACTAACCAGCGCAACCTCTGGACAGATTATTTATCAGGGAAAACCTTACACGCCTAACAGCAGGAAAGATGCTGAAAAATTGGGTGTTCGCATGGTGATGCAAGAACTCAATTTACTACCCACGCTATCGGTAGCAGAGAATTTGTTTCTCGAACAACTTCCTCACCGATTTGGCTGGATTGATCGGAAAAAGTTAAACGAAATAGCTCTGCCCGTGATGGCCATGGTTGGATTGCAATCGATCGCCCCTAATACACTTGTTGGTGAATTGGGTATCGGTCATCAACAAATGATTGAAATCGCAAGAAACCTAATTGGCGAAAGTCGAGTTCTTATTCTTGATGAACCTACGGCAATGCTCAGTAGCCGCGAAGTTGAATTACTGTTTAAACAGATAATGTTGTTTAAAGCCCGAGGAGTTTCATTGATTTATATCTCTCATCGACTAGATGAGTTAGCAGTAATTGCTGATGAAATTGCAGTACTACGAAACGGCCATCTAGTCTGTGTGGATGATATCAAACGCTATAACAGTCATCAGCTAGTTTCGCTAATGGTCGGGCGTGATTTGGAAAGCTCATTTAATTTAAGTCGACGCCAGATAGGCCATCCGATCTTGAAGGTGGAAAATTTTAATCGTGGAAAAATTATTCAGGATGCATCGTTTACGCTACACAGTGGTGAAATATTAGGTATTAGCGGTCTAGTAGGTTCTGGGCGAACTGAACTTTTACGCGCTATTTTCGGTGCTGATAAAATCGATAGCGGCACATTACAGGTTGGCGATCCGTTAAAATCTGTAGTGATACGCTCCCCTGCAGATGCAATTAAGCACGGTATCGCATTGGTTACAGAAGATCGTAAAGGTGAAGGCCTTCTATTACCACAATCTATAGCAGTAAATATCTCCTTGGGCAACAGCGACAAGATAAGCTTTCAGTCAATTGTTAGTTCACATGATGAGACCAATTTAGCAAATAAATACATTAGAAACTTAAGCATCCGTACGATGAATGCTTCTCAACCCGTAGAGAGTTTATCAGGAGGCAATCAGCAGAAAGTACTAATTAGCCGATGGCTGGAAAAAGATTGTCAGATTATTTTATTTGATGAGCCCACTCGAGGTATCGATATTGGTGCAAAACAAGATATTTACCAATTACTGAATATGTTGACGGTTAAGGGAAAAGGCATTGTTGTCGTTTCCAGTGATTTACGTGAGCTCATGCTCGTTTGCGATCGTATTGCAGTAATTTCAGATGGCAAGCTAGTGAATACATTTTCACGTGATGACTGGAGTCAGGAGCGAATTTTAGCCGCAGCATTTTCTGCATATCAGCACGCAGAAAATACCTCTAGCGAATAGCCGAGGATAAAAAATGAATAACAAATTATCGACTAAACAAGCGGTAACAACAAAAAAAATCCCCTATACATCATTGAAAGAGCTAAGTAGCTACATCGGATTAATCGGTGCGTTATTGGCAATGATAGTGCTATTTTCATGCCTTAGCACACATTTTTTAAGTATGAACACCTTTAGTACTATTGCGAATCAAATTCCTGACCTAATTGTTATGTCTGTTGGGATGACATTCATATTAATTATTGCTGGTATAGATCTTTCCGTTGGATCTTTACTGGCTCTTGCTGCAGCTACGGTAAGCGTAACGTATTTAAATTTCCAATGGCCCCCATGGCTAGCAGCTCTTTCTGGGGTAGCGCTTACAACACTCGTTGGATCACTAACAGGCTTTATTACGGTTGCCTGGCGTATTCCCGCATTTATCGTCTCTCTCGGAATGTTGGAAATGGCTCGCGGAGTAGCCTATCAGCTGACTGACTCTAGGACGGCCTATATTGGCTCTATTTATGATTATATTGCCGATCCGGTTTTCTTCGGGATATCCCCTTCTTTTATTATTGCCATCGCAGTCATTATTGTCGGGCATTTAGTTTTAACTCGAACTGTATTTGGTCGTCACTTGATTGGTATTGGTACGAATGAAGAAGCTGTTCGATTATCAGGCATTAATCCCGGGCCTTATAAGATCGCTGTATTTGCACTCATGGGAGGATTATCCGGCTTGGCTTCACTATTCCAAGTGGCACGCCTTGAGGCCGCTGACCCGAATAGTGGTGTTGGGATGGAACTACAGGTTATTGCTGCTGTCGTGATAGGCGGTACAAGCTTAATGGGGGGAAGAGGTTCAATTATATGTACATTTCTTGGAGCATTGATTATTTCCGTTCTGGCTGCTGGATTGGCACAAGTTGGTGCAAGCGAGCCCACAAAACGCTTTATAACAGGTGCCGTAATTATCATTGCAGTGGTACTTGATACATACCGTAGTCATCTAAACAAAAACTAAGCAACCATCTACTACATGTTAATAAAAGGAAAAAAAATGTCTCAAAATAAAATTATTATCGATTGTGACCCCGGACATGATGATGCAATGGCTATTTTTTTAGCATTAGGTAATCCGAAAATTGATTTACTTGCCGTTACGACAGCCGCTGGAAACAAGACTTTAGATGAAGTCACTTATAACACACGTGCTGTTATGGAATTCATCGGGGCAAATCATATCCCTATCGCAGCAGGTTGCTCTCGCCCTTTAGTCAGGATAATACAAAAAGGTTTAAAAACTCATGAAGTAACAGGTATTAATAGGTCGCAACTTCCAGAACCTAAGCTACCTATTGATAAAAGACATGCTGTTGACTTAATTATTGATACGATTAAATCTCATCCGCCAAAAACAGTGACTCTCGTTCCGATAGGAGGGCTTACAAATATTGCATTAGCAGCAAGAAAGGCGCCAGAAATTGTAGGGTTAGTGAAAGAAGTTGTTTTAATGGGGGGCGGCTACCATATAGGCAACAGCACTGCTGTTGCTGAATTTAATATCATCATAGATCCTGAAGCCGCACATATCGTATTTAATGAAACTTGGCCTATCACAATGGTTGGATTAGACCTAGCCTATCAAGCACGACCAGATGACCAAATTCTGGAAAAGATTAAGTCGTTAAATACTCCCCTAAGCCATTTTGTTGTTGAGTCCCTGAATAACTACACTGCTAGTTATCGCCGGCAAAAAGGAAATAGTGATCATGCTCCAGTTCATGATTTATGCGCTGTTGCTTATGTTATCGATCCATCGATAATGGAAACGATCAAAGCCCCAATTAATATCGAATTGCAAGGTGCTCTAACAACGGGTATGACTGTCACCGATTTTCGTCAACCCATTAAAGCGGAACCCCATACCCAAGCCGCCACTAAATTAGATAACCCGCAATTATGGAACATGTTTATTGATTCTCTTGAGCAATTAGGAAAATAGCATGATAACCACCCCACATAGCGGGTGGTTTACTCCTTCATTTTTATGAAGGTATTGCCCTTTGCGCTACATCGACAGGACCTCAATACGACGTTCAACCATTATTTCTTCGATATTACATAAGGTTAACAGATAAACCAGACACCAGCGGACACATAGATAATAATATCGTTGGAATAATGCAGACCTTTGAGCGCTTTTCAGATTATAGGTATAGGTAATTCATCCTGCAAAGTAACTAAATCGCCCTGTTTATTCTAAATGCGACAGAACCAAATACATTTATGTAATGAGCCTCTAAAACGAAATTTCTAGCTCAGCTTAATCCCTTAATTAAACACTTTTCATATCATAGTGGCATAAATGTAATCAATTCTGCCGCGCTATAAATATCGGCTACAAACGTTATCAGAACGAACTATTGTCGATTACAAAACGATACTTAACATCGTTTTTCAACATACGTTCATACGCTTGATTAATATTTTCTATATTGATCAACTCAATCTCTGCAACAATATTGTGTTCCCCACAGAAATCAAGTAATTCTTGAGTTTCTTTAATACCACCGATTAATGAAGCCGAAATAGATTTTCTTCCAAGATATAACGGAACTGAACTCGTTTTAAATTCACCGATGTATCCAACAAGAACTAATGTTCCATCTAATGTTAATGTAGATATATATGGTTTTAAATCATGCTCATAAGGAATAGTATCAATAATGATATCAAACTGATTTTTGGCCTCTGCCATTTTAGCTTCATCTGTCGATAACACGACATGATCGGCACCTAAACGGATCGCATCAGCTATTTTGGATTTTGAGCTAGTGATTAATGTAATCTCTGCCCCTAAAGCATGAGCTAGTTTAATAGCCATATGACGCAAACCACCTAATCCCACAATAGCAAGCTTAGTTCCCTTACCTACTTTCCAATGCATTAACGGAGACCAAGTTGTAATACCAGCACATAATATTCGCATCTGATCTTGCTTGGAAATACTATATGAACAACGAACTATTAAATCTCTGCCGTTACTATGCCGATGCCCGTGCCGTTTCTAACGGTGTTATTACTACGCCCGTTTCGGGACTGACTATCGTACGCTCTATCCATCAAGGGGAATTGCAGGTAGCAGTATCAAAGCCACTTGTCGCGATGATGTTACAGGGACGAAAGCGTGTAACAACAGGCTCTAACAGCTTTGAATATGGTCCCGGTGAAGCGATGGTTATATCCGCAGATATCCCTATAGAAGGCCTGATAACAAAGGCTAGTGCTGGAGAACCCTATTATTCACTTGTTCTAGAACTGGATATTACGCTCCTGAGTGAGCTTCAGAGCGCTATGACAATTAGGAGAAATCGCTCGTCAAGCAGTATCCATGTTGAACCCATTCGTACTAACGTGGCAGATACTGCATGTCGTCTGGTAAGGCTGTTCGGAGAGCATGAAGCACTTAACATCCTTGGTAAAGGTTTAATACGCGAGCTACATTACTGGTTGCTCAGGAGTGAGCATGGAGAAGCCATCAGGGCTCTTGGTGCAATGGATAGTCATTCTGTGAAAGTGAGCCGTGCAATAGAAAAACTACGTAATGATTTTATGTACCCAATCAAAACCAAAGAACTAGCCAGTAGCGTAGGCATGAGCGTGCCGGTATTCCATAAATACTTCAGGTTACTTACCACACTTACCCCTCAGCAATTTCAGAAACAACTACGCTTAATTCATGCTAGAAATCAGATGCTGACAAATGGCGTGAGTATCACTCACGCAGCTTCTGCAGTTGGCTATAACAGTGTATCGCAGTTCACCCGTGAATATTCGCGAATATTTAATATTTCACCAGGGCGAGATATCAAACTGTTCAGATCAAGATTTTCTCAAAAAAGACACCATAACTAAAAATTATTAGTTAAAACTTAAGCACGCCACTAACGTAATTACTAAATACAATTAATAAATCATCCAGTTAAAAAATGCTCACAAGACGTGTACATCAAATTAATATTAATTAAAGCAAACATATCCTTCACCAACACGTATACACAAAATAGCGTACCACACCCAAAATTTGCATCTTTACCATAATGGTCACTCTCCCCATACTTCCAGTTATGGATCGATTGTTTCCCATTACCCAAGAATGGAAATATACAAACTATAATTACTAATTATATAAAATACATTTAAAGCTATTTGTGATTTTTATAAATACTTTTGACAAATAATGGAGTTCAAATCATCAAATAAATATCCCACTGTATTTATTTGATTCTTATTATATATTCCGCTAATTTCTCTAAAGAGTTCAAGTTGTAGGTAGGCGGCAAGCAAAGCTAATCCCTAGGAGCATACATAAGTATGTGACTAAGGTTAGCGAGCGTCGCCAACAACGCTACAGTGCGAAATATGACAAATATCCATCTTCTAAAGAGTTCAAGTTGTAGGTAGGCGGCAAGCAAAGCTAATCCCTAGGAGCATACATAAGTATGTGACTAGGGTTAGTATGCGTAGCCAACACCCCTACAGCTTGAAATATGACAAAGATTTTAGTAGAGCTTCTTAGCCGTATCAAACCAATCCTTCTTAAAGACACGCTTCATATTCATAACCGCATCAATAATATCATGATGGACTAACTTCTCATTTTGAATACCTACGCAGCGCCCACCGTAACCTTCCAGTAGAAGTTGGATGGAATAAGCCCCCATGCGTGATGCTAAAATGCGGTCATAAGCAACTGGAGATCCGCCACGCTGGATATGGCCTAGAACCGTTGCACGTGTTTCGTGATGGGTTTCTTGCTCAATATATTTGGCTAACTCACCCACGTCACAAACGTGTTCAGTGATAGCAACGATTGCATGGCGTTTGCCTTTCTCAATACCGCGTTTGATTTCAGATAACAATTCTTCGCGATCGAACGCCATTTCTTGCTCAGGCAATACAAGGAATTCGCACCCACCCGCGATCGCCGCAGATAATGTTAAATCACCGCAGTAACGTCCCATCACTTCAACAATAGAGATACGTTTATGAGATGTAGAGGTATCACGCAAGCGGTCAATTGCTTCAACAACGGTTTCAAGCGCAGTAAAATAACCAATGGTGTAATCGGTTCCTGCAACGTCATTATCGATTGTACCTGGTAGACCAATGCACGGGAAGCCTGCTTCGGTCAGTGCTTTCGCACCCAAATAGGAACCGTCACCACCAATAACGACTAGTGCATCAATATGATTTTTCTTCAGATTTTCAAAGGCTATTGCACGTACTTTTTCATCACGGAATTGTGGGAAGCGAGCTGAGCCTAAAAAGGTGCCACCGCGGTTGATCATATCCGATACGCTGTATCTATCTAATTGTTTCATGCGGTTTTCATATAGGCCAAGGTACCCGTCAAAAATACCCATGACTTCTAAACCTTCACCCAATGCCGCACGAACCACACCGCGGATCGCTGCATTCATGCCTGGCGCGTCACCACCACTCGTTAAAACCCCAATTCTTTTAATCTGCTTGACCATGATGACCTCTGATTAATGAACATAAAATTGCAAACCGATAAAACCGTTACGCTGTTAATCTTTTTAACGCTAATTACACTGACTTACCAGTGCTGAATTGATTCACCTAGCAGCATAATACGGCAAAGAGTGAATTATGCATCTGCTTTCCATCAAGCTTTTATGTTTTATTGTGATCCAGTTTACATAATTCTAGCCGATCACCCCAATAGGTAAATCTTTCAATGTAAAAAAAGCTCTAGAGTACAAACTGAAGCGAATTACCCTAGTTGAATCTTAGTTTGAAATAAAAATTAAGTATTGATGATAACACTTAAATTCCTTCGATGCTGTACCTATAAAACAAAAGAAAAGCACCATTTGGTGCTCTTTGGGTGAACGAACAAAAACGAAAATAAAATAGGGCTATGTATAGTAATAACGCGTTAAATGGAAAAAAATAGGCGCAGCAAAACACAATGAGTCAATGCGATCCAGCATCCCACCATGCCCTTCAATAATAGCCCCAAAATCTTTAATACCACTATCACGCTTAATTGCTGACATACATAATCCTCCCACAAACCCCATAATGGTAATCGCTAATGACATCAGCCCTGCAACCCACCAGCTAAACGGGGTTACCCAGTAGAGGCAAATACCAATTAATACTGAAGATAATATTCCGCCAATAAAACCTTCAATTGTCTTATTTGGGCTCAACTTAGGCACAATAGGCCGCTTACCCATTAACTTGCCAAAAACATACTGCAACACATCTGAAATTTGCGTCACAATAATCAAGAAAAGTAATAGTTTTACATTTTCGCCTTCATAGCCTTGAATATTCAGCATCAATAACGCAGGAACATGGCTTAAACAGAAAACAGCCACCAACATCCCCCACTGAATCTTTGCAGTGCGTTCAAGAAAATGAAAGGTATCTCCAGCTAAAGCAATACGGGTGGGCAAGAAAAGGAATACAAAAACAGGCACGAAAATTGAAAATAACCCATACCATTCAATACCTACCAAGACATATTGCAATGGAATAAAAACAAAAAAGCACCAAAATAAAGCTTCATGGTCACTTCGTCGTGTTGGCGTTAAGGTAATAAACTCTCTGAGTGCAAAGAACGATATCAGCGCAAATAAGATCACCACACCTATGTTGCCAAGTACCACAGCAAGCACACAAATAATGCACATGACCCACCATGCGCGGATACGAGCATTTAAATTATCAATGGTTGGGTTACTTTTTTCACCTGAATAACGGTATGCAAGGATACCACCAATAACACTGGCAAATACCAGTATCCCAAACACACCTGACAATAGTAATACTAACTCCCTGTCCCCAATACTCATGGCATTAGCTCCTCAAGTGCTTCTTTTGCTCGCTGCAAAAAGGCGATTTTATTTTCATTTTCCATGATAGGTACTAAAGGTTTACCAACGATAGCTGAACAAATCACAGGCACAACAAGCTTTGACCCCTTCGGTAATACACGATTTAAATTTTCCAAATACACTGGAACAACTTCAACATCAGGGTATTTTTTCGCGAGATAATAGAGCCCACTTTTAAATTGGCTTAAAGTTTCCCCATCACCGCGGGTGCCTTCAGGAAAAAAGATCAATGAATGCTTTGACTCTAATACTGATTCTAAGGGAGCTAATATATTATTCTGTGCAGGCTTATCACCTTTTCTGTCGACCAATACCGCCCGAAAAACCTTATTAACTAAGTAACGCCGAAATGGCGTCTTAATCCAATAATCCTTAGCGGCAACAGGGTGAACAAAATGGCGCATTAAAGGTGGTAACCCAGACCAAATAACCAAACCATCAAGATGGCTGGAATGATTGGCATAATAAATACGCGAGTTCATTGACGGTTGGCATCCCACCCAGCGTGTGCGAACACCGGTTAATAAACGGCAGGTTCCCGATAACAGCATGCCCATTCCCTTAGCTAAAAGAGAAATTCTCTGCACTTTTTCCATCTTTTTTCCTTGCTAACGTTTTATCAAACGAAAATTTGCAAAATTACGAAAAGACCTGAATATCGTTTAATTAACAAGATAGAGAGTCAGTTACAGGAGTACAACGGGATAAGTTCTGATTTGTAATATAAGAAAAGTAATATTGAGATAAACAGCAGGAAATAAATGATTGGTGTAGCAATATATCATCACATTACTACACCAGAACGACATCCAACTAACATCAATAATTAAATACTATTTTTTGTCAGCAGCAATACGGTCACGGATGTTTTGTGCACGCTCGCTTGATGGTGGGTGAGAATCAAACATACTTGTTTCACTGCTACCCATTTTTGCTAATTTTTCAAAACCAGTCACTAAACCGTCAGTTTTAACACCGCGTTTTTTCAGTAAATCGTAAGAGAAGTTATCTGCTTCACTTTCTTGGTGCTGAGAAAACTGTGAGTTAATCAGTTTTTCACCCAGAGCAGCAACTTGTGATGCGCTCAGTTGTTCTACTACGCCACCAGCTGATGATGCAGCAGTACGTGCAGCAACCGTTGCATAAGCAACTTGCATAGCTTTACGTGTATGACCTAATGCAACGTGGCCCATTTCATGGCCTAAAACACCTTCAACTTCATTGTCATTCATCACATCCATAAGGCCGCTGTATACGCGAACACAACCATTCGCCATCGCCCATGCGTTTACATCGCTAGTCATATAAACTTTATAATTTACTGGGGTACCATCAACTTCGTTGCCCAATGCTTTTGCGATTTTATCTAAACGTTTTGCATATTTGCTAGACGCTGGTGCAATTTTGTTTTGCGCATCCATTTCTTTACATGATTCATCACTGAATTTCTTAACGTCTGCATCACTCAATGTTGCCGCTTGGAATAATTGCATGCCTGAGTTAGTCAACATCCCTTGGTCTAAATTTTTACAACCCGTTAAAATGACAGCAGAAACAGCAACTGCCACAAGCGCTTTCATCTTCATAGAACATTTTTCCTGTAGTATATAAGTATTATTTTTTAACAACGCTAAAGACTATGAATTTTGCGAAAAATAACAATAGGAATAAAGCCATAATTATATAATATATGAATTTGATAACGTTTTGGCTAAAATTGCAAAATGGGCAGAATATTATTCCAATAATAAACGCCATATAAGTGTCATACAAATGCCAATTAAAATTCAGAGTAAAAACGAACTTAACTATTTAATAAATAACTCAATAATGCAAAAATCATTTTCTATATTTTGCTCAATAGTAAATTGAAGAACTTCTCGATTTTCTTTGACTAGTAAAGTCTCAAATGGTTTTAAATAAAAGGAATCTGAATTAATTTTCATCCCTAGACTGGGAGCAATATTAAAAATTAAGATCTCGCTAGCTCCGCTCACCCAAGAGTTAATAAGCTCAGTATTCACCCATTGTAAGCGCGCTTGATATTTTTCAGGGTTATAGATGACATTAAAATCACGAATTGCACCTTGGATAAGTTCTGCATAAACTTCGCTGTCCCCATTAAAAGCAAAAAATTCTTTTTGCTGTAATGTCACTGCTGGGTTCTTATCCACATGTAAAATAAGCCCTTCTCCTTCCAATACGCCAATAATACGTTGCCGATTTTGGAAAAACGAAAATGCTCCCGCGGTTTTAACATCGGCAATCGACACTCGCCAATCAAAATCATCTAAACCTTCACCATGACTGCGAGCCAGTTCAAGCGTCGACCCTTGGCCATTTTTCCAAGGCATATTGCGATAATCTTGTGTCGTTAATATCTGAGTCATAAAGAGAGCCCTACTTTGGTGGATACATTGTTTTTATAGTAAGAATGAGAGATGAAAATAGCAGACTTTCAACAAAAAAACGTCTATTAAAAAATCAATTTTAAATCGTAGCCCGCATGTGCTACGATTTAATTGTTCATCATAAGAAGAGGATAACAGTAATGGCCAATACTCAACACAAAACAGATATTGTCAGAGCGAGAATTGAACCTAAAGTCAGGGAAAATGCTGAAGCAGTGCTATCTGAATTAGGGATTAGCATGTCTGATGCTATTCGTATTTTCGTCAAGCAAATATCATTGCGACAAGCTTTTCCGATTGAGTTAAAAACACCAAACTCAATTACATTAGAAGCTATTAATGCACCAACTACAGACGAAATATTTGACTCTGCTGATGACTTATTTAGCCAAGTGAGCAAGTCCGATGCTAAAAATTCGCGTTAAATCCCAATTCAAAAAAGACTTAAAAAAGTCGTTATCTGACAAAAAAAGAAATACTCAGCTATTAAAAGAGTTAATCGATAACCATCTGTGCATTACTGGCTCTGTTCCAGCAGAATATTTGCCTCATCCCTTAAAAGGAAACTGGAAACCTTGCTATGAATGCCACATACAACCCGATTTTTTATTAATTTGGGATATAGACTACCAAACCAATGAAATCATATTAGTTCGCTGTGGCTCGCATTCTGAATTATTTGGCTAATTCATCACATTTTCCAACCTAAAATAATTAAATTGAAGTGGGTGACCGTCCACTTTCCGTCCACCTCGGCGAACTTTGATGAACTTTCAGAGCCTTTTAATAAGTCATAACCCTATGTTTTTAACAAATTTATTTATTTTTGAGATAAAAAAAAGCCCCTAAAAGGGGCTATAAAAGACAGGGATGGTGTTCATTATTTAACTGTAACTTATTGTTATTTAATACTTTACAATTCACACTGTCCACGTTACGTCCACATCGACCATTATTGACCCATCAGCCCCTCAAAATGAGGGGCTTTACTTATCATTCAAACCAGAATCTAATTTAAGCACGTCACTCACTAAAAGGAGAATTCATGGATAACTTATTTTTTATACTGACTCTTATAGCTTTAATTGCTTTTATTCTGGGGTTAATAAAGCCTAAACTAGTGCTTATGCCTAATAGGATGAAATCCTCACTTGTTTATTCCATAGCTATCCTTGTTCTACTTTCTTTATTCATTGTTTTTGCCGAGCCGTCACAAACCCAAGAGCAAGCAAAAAGCAGCCCACAAACTGAAGAACAAAAACAGCCACAAAAAAATAGTTACTTATCTAGTGACCAAGAATGCACGAAAGACAATAAAATTTATGCAACCGCAAAAGATGCTATGGAATATTTCAGTGATTATTACCCTGAAAATAACACACTCGAAATTATTAGTGAGTCACCGCTAAAAATTAGATTATCTCCGCAAGCTGTTAGTAATGATATTGTTGATGTAAAAGAGTTATTAACTAAGCGCGCTGTTGTCTATGGTGTTTACCGTGCTTTGATTAATACACCTAACGATAAAGTTACAGTAACATCCTACTTGGTAGATTTTGACGGCAAAAAGCTGAAAGACTCACCAGAATATACAACAACTATCACTAAACCACAGGCATTAGAGATCATTAAAAAATATATTCCGGTTAATAATTTGAGTGAACTAACCGATGATAGTTGCTCTTTTACTGCGCGATTCAATGAATTACGATTTGATGATAGTGGTAAAAAAGGCTTTGATACCTTTTTCAACGAATTGATTAGTGTTTCTAAGTAATATTTAGCCCCTCAATTGAGGGGCTTTAGTTTCTATAATGCTAAAGAGGGTTGCTGGTATTTGTTCGGATGCGGTTCAACAACATTAATATGTGCAGGTTTAACAACAATTTTGGTTACTGATTCGTGACTGACAAATGTGCAACCACAATTGATATTTTGGCACTGGTTATAACGTTCTTTAGTTTCGGATGAAACTTGGTAGGAACTACGTGTATGTGCAGCGTGACCGCATTCAGGACAATTCATCATGATTATGTATCCTTTGTCATGATGTTGATGTTATGTAAATTATATCATGTGTATCCATACAGTCTAAAAAATTATTCATCAGCCATATCTAAATCTGAAATTTTCACCTCTAACTCTAATGCGGTTGTAAAACCACTGTCATTCAGTGAATGAACGACTCGCGTTAATGTCCAGTCCGCGTTATCAATTTCGGGTTTAAATCCGCTGACGGTGACAGGCATTTCAGGGTAGAGTTCTGCACGACCAACCGCGAGTTGAATCGAAAATGACGCAACACCACGTTGGATTTTTTCCCAGTTGGCTTTTGCTGCTCGGGCGGCATTTTCTTTCGTGGCGTAGGTATGAGAAAGCGTGAGAACGTTCCCTTGTTCGCCAGCTAGATATTCCCCTTGTTTTTCTTTCGGTTCAGCGGGTTTTGTAGGTTGTTTGCTTTTTCGCTTACGCTTTACCGTCACTGCTTTTTTCTTTTTCGGCTCACGTGTATCAAGCCAGTTAGCGATAACGCCGGTGTATGCTCCGCGGTCAGCCAGTGTAAAACGGTGACCATCACCGACAGAGCGATTAATGTGCATCGTTTGAATCGGTTGGCCAGTTGCGGTGAGCCCTTGACCTTGTTTCATAAACAGTAAGTTTCCGTTTTTAACCGCAACAATTGCCCCCTCGGATTTAGCCACTCGTGTGAGAAATGAGCCGTCCGATTCGTTGGTTTGGTCGATATGAGCGAGTTTAATTTTATCTAATTTTTCATCAATAACCGCCTTTAACTTATTGCGTTCCGCCAAGGTGCGTACAATATCGCCCAACGATTTTTGATGGTAAGACTGCTCACGCTTGACGTTTAAAGTGTCGCGAAAGTCCGCACTACGACCACGGATCGTGAGCTTATCTGGCACGCCGCTATGTTCAACCTCATCAACCGTAAACGTCCCCTTGTAGATCAGCGGTTCGTTTTTCCAACCAAGATGCAATGACAGGGTTTCACCTCGCTTTGGTAAGGCGAGTTGTCCGTCGCTATCATCCAACTCAATATCTAATTGGTCAGCTTCAAAGCCGCGATTGTCCGTCATGGTTAATGACATTAAACGCCCCTGAATCAGGCTATTAATATTTTCACCGCCTGCCGCGAGCGCAAAAGCAGGAGTTAACTCATCTTTGGTTAAAAAACTCATAGCGGTAAGGCTCCGCGAATATCATTGAGCTGCTGACCTAGATCGCCAAACATTTGAGACAGTGATTCATCAGTGCGTTTTAATTTCAGCGTAAAATCAATTTTTCTGGCCGAGCCATCATCAAAAAAAATACTTTTCGATTGGGTGATTTCTTCAATTACAAACATACCGTAAATGGTGCCTGAGCCATCAATCAGCGACCATGCTTTTCCCGTTTCTGCCATTTGCTCTAATACCAGTAATGACAGCCTGCCGCCAGTCAGTGACGGGAATAATGAGCCACTTAATGTGATATCGTCATTATCAAGGCCGATAAATTGAACTGCGGGGCGCTTGCCGACACGATTATTCACCCCATAACGGTATTTTTGGTTAATTTGCATCATCTGGTAAGGCGTTGTATTTAATTGAAAGACAAACAAGCCTAGTGCTGCCATTGCCATAATTAATCGTCCTCGCTGTCTTGATACCGACTCAGTCGTCTTGCCTGTTCACGCCGTTGGTTTTGCTCTAATTGTCTAGCGACTTCTCTAGCAATATCGTTTGCTGACTGGCTCGGTAATGGATAAATATTGATAGTGACCGGCGCAGTATTTGCCGCGTGATTGCTTTGATTTATGGTTGTTGGCGCGGATTGATAGCTATTTGCGGGTAAAGCATAAGGATGGATGGGTTTTGCTGTCGCGGTCATAGAGCCAATAGTTAATGCCGCCGCAGCCAGTGCAGCGGTTTTTCTCCGGCTAGTGATATGAGCTGGCCCATTAACAAGCTCGGGGCCATATTCCCCCGCAATACCGAATTGTCCACGGGGAATAAATCCGCCATTGTCGAACATGCCCGCACTTTTCATACCGGCTTGAATAACGGTCACTTGTGACATGGCGCGCACAGTTTTGGTTTCATCCGAAAGCATCCAATCGGGCAAAATATTCGTGGCCATTTGCTTGAGTTCGGCAAATTGGGCTTTCAGTGATTCCCATTTTTCCAGAATGCCGTTTTTCAGGCTATCAATGATCTCACCGCCAATTTGTTTAAAGCGTTCCGGTAAACCTTTAACATCCGCGACAATCTGCTCCCACTTATCAGAAATGGTTTTCTTCACCAATGCCCACATACGAGAAGTGATAGCGACAATCTCACCCCAGTGCTGATAAACCAGCCCGACAAGCCCCCAATTCAGCACATAGGATTTAACTCCCTCCCAGAATTGGGAAAATATCTCTGTGACTCTGTTCCATAATTTTTTAGCGTACGGAACGATATCATCCCAATATTTATAAATCAGGTAAGCTGCGCCAGCGATAGCCGTGATAATTAAGATAATCGGGTTAGCTAATAGCGCACGGCCTAGCATCATAAATGCCGTTCCAATTAACTTAATAGGCTTAATCAGTAATGATAGAAAGCCGCTGCCTTTGATACCTAATACGGACAGACTTAATTTCGCCATGGCGAGTGGGCCAATTAATGCCGCAATCATCAATGTGATACCGCCACCAACGGCCAGCACCGCACCTAATCCCAACGTGATCATGGTGATTTTTTTGACCAGTTCAGGGTTTTTCTTTGCCCATTGGCCAAACTTCGAAATGAGATCAGTGACTCGTTTAGTGATATCCCGCAAAGGGCTATCCGCACCACCAAAAACTTGTATCCCCACATCTTCATAAGCCGAGGTTAAGTTTTTTAAGTCGCCATCAAGGTTATCTGTCATGGTTTTGGCGACTTTTTCCGCTTCCCCTTTAGCGGCTTTGATTTCAGCAATCATGGCTTGCAACTGACCGGAGCCAGCTTGGTCAACCAATACAGAGAGGGCAGAAAATGCCTCTTCACCAGCAATATGTTTAAACAGTCCGGCACGCTCTGCCGTACCCATTTTTTTAGTTTTTTTGTCTAGTTCGGCGAGTATGTCGGTAAATTGGCGCAAATTACCTTTGGCATCACGGGTTTTAATTTTCAATTTATCAAGGGCTTCACCAGCCATTTTCGGCGGCTCTGCCAAGCGCCCTAAAATAGAGCGTAAGCCTGTACCGGCCATACTGCCTTGAATACCCGCATCACCGAGTTTACCGGCGGCAACGGCGGCGGTTTCTAAATCGACACCGAGCCCCGAAGCAACCGGTGCAACATATTTCATTGTGTCGCCAAGCATAGTGAGGTTGGTATTAGACCGCGTAAACGTGGCGACAAGTGCATCACTGACACGGTTCATTTCATTAGAATTCAGCTTAAAGCCGGTCAAGATGTTGGAACCAATATCAGCCGTGGTGGCCAAGTCGATATCACCGGCCAATGACATGGATAAAGTACCGGACATGGCATTTTTAATTTGCTCTGGCTTAAAACCAGCCATGGCATAGAACGCTTGGCCTTGTGCAACTTCATTAGCGGTGAATGCGGTTGTTGCCCCAAGGTCTCGTGCTTGCTCCCTTAACATCTTGTAGTCGTCGGAATTTTTATCAAGGCGGGTTAAGGCTTGCACTTTCGACATGCCGATTTCAAAATCATAGCCGGGTACTAATACTTTTTTAGCCGCATAACCTAACCCCGCACCGGATGCAAGCATACCCGCGCCGCTACCGGCCATTTTATTACGCACGCCCATGGCATTTTGATAGCTATTTTTTGCCGCAGACATGCGTTTTTCTTGGTTGGCCACCCGTTTTAGTTGCTGCTCTTGTTGCTGTAATCGCCGGCTTGTGCTGGCAATGTCGCTATTTAATTTGATTTGGGCTTGGCTTAGTTGGCGTGTTGAAATCCCACTGCCTTTTAGGGCTTCCCGTTGGCGCTGCAATGAGGCGCTCAGTGTGCCGGTTTCAGCTTTGAGTTTTGCGGCCGCCGCTTTTGCGCGGTCAAGCTCCCGTGATTGGGCTTTCGTGGGATTTTGAACGGTAGATAATTCACGTGCGAACCGGCTAACTTTGGCGGTGGCTTGTTGGTAAGCATTATTTGCTGCATCAAGGGATTGCTTGGTTTTCTTAAACCCGTCAATTTGCTTGGCTTGGTTGTTGAGCTCTTTGAGTTGTTGTTTAGATTGGCGGAGGGTTTCAGCCATTTTTTTATTTGACGCTTGGGCGCTCTTAAACGGTTTCGTAAATTTATCGACGGCGCTTAAAATCACCTGTAAACGTAAATCTTTACTCATCTTCTACACCGCTACGTTTAAGGGCGTGATAACGCCATTCTAATAATTCGGTCAGGGAAAATTCATCGGTGACAGCGGGTGACCAGTGAAAAATAGTGGCAATATCTGCCACTAAATCATTGACGGTTAATCGTTCTGGAAATCCATAGTCACCGACTTCGGTAACAAAAAAAGCACAAGCTCTTTGGTTAAATTCAGCATATCCGCGGGGTTCATCATGATTAATTCAGGTTTCGTTAATGCCGGTGCGGTGACGCGAGGTAATACCAACATCGCCGAATCCACATCCATTTCCATCAGTGCGGCTAAACGAACACCACGCAATGCACCAGAATTGGGTTTACGTACCACAATCTCTGTTACCGTGGTTGTTCCACGTGTGATGGGTTCATCTAGCGTGACGGTGATTTGATTTTTTTCTACGGGTTCAGTCATTTACTTTTCCTATAAACCTAATGCGGCGCGTTGTTCTTCTAAGCGGTCAACACCATCAACTTTTTCAATCATATTAAGTAAATCAATCTCAATGAGTGTTTCACCATCCCAAATCAGTTTGTAATACGTGGCATTAAAAGGCGCTTTGACTTGGGTGTTTTCACCGGCCTTGCCATTACCAGAGTCAATTTCACTGAATCGACCACGTAGCACGACCTCAACGGCGGTGTATTCTTTGGTATCTTGGCGTTGATAAGCGCAATTGAGGCGCAACATGACACCATCAATTTGAGTGATACCCCATTGCTTATAAAGCTGGGCTTCTAAGCCCCCGAATGTTAATTCGGCTGAGAGAGCATCATCTTCTAAGCCCATATCAATTTTGACGCCGCCATTCATGCCGCCGCCGCGATAGGTTTCAAATTTACGGGTGATTTTCGGTAGCGTGATTTCTTCAATACGCCCCATATAGCTTTCACCCTCATTGAATAAATTTAAATCTTTAAGTTTGCGTGGTAAGGCCATGATTACCCCTTAATTTTTGAGCCAAAATCCAATAAATAGCGGTCGGTAATACGCTGACGTAACAGTAAGTTTTCCAGTGGGGGTACGGCTGTATAGTCATAATCAATGTATAACTTGCCGCTTTTCAGCTCTTCTTTGGTGTTAACGTCTGGATCGAACCAACATTCACTGCCTAACAAATAGCCTTGCGTTGTCATGCTGCGCAGTTTTGCATTGATACTTTCGATAATATCGCGAGCCAGTGAGGGATTAAGCGTACCGTCAAGTGACCAGTCCAGCCCCTCGGCGATGGTATCGGATAACACCTGCGCGGTGCGGGTATAGGACTCAAAGGCAAACAACGGATCATCAGAGCAAGTACGGGAGCCCCAAAACTTGAAGCCGTTATTGCGAATTAGCGTGGTGATATCGTTTTCGTTAAGTAAGCCGGCATCGGTGGCAGGGTCTTGTAAATCCCATGACACATCGGCAGAAATACCGGTTACACCATTAACACCCACGTTAGACAAGGTTTTATGCCAGCCAATTTCATTATCAATCTTGGCACGTAAACCCAAAGCACATGCGGTGGCGTAGATATTACTCTCTGCATTCGCGACGGTGTCCCAACTTTGGAATTCAGGCCAAATCAACATTAATTCACGTTGATTAAAGTTTTTACGGTAATCAATGGCATCTGAAATAGTTTTACTGCCATAGGCGCTAATATAAGCCATGGCTCGCATTTTTTGCGCGATACCGGCGAGCGTTGATGAAACCGCCTGTGTATCATGAGCCGGTACGGCTAGAATGCGAGGTTTAACACCTAAGCGGCTTTGCGCCACGGTTAATGCCTGCAAGCCGGTTTTGCGGCCATCGGGCGTGGTGCCACCAATAATATTGGATGTGGTTTCTGCTTCGCTTTCGCCTTGTTCAACACGTACAACCACGGTAACCGGTTTTGATTGGTTACCGATAGCATCCAGTGAGCGAGCAAGCGTGCCAGTTTCGCCAGCTTTACCCGCTGCATTTTTCACATCTGTAATTAAAACAGGGGTATTGAGTGGAAAGGCTTTTGTGTCTGCATCATCGGCAGTACACACCATCCCGACAATGGCGGTATTGATGGTGCGAATAGGTCGCGTGCCTTCATTGAGTTCAATCACTCGCACGCCGTGGTGATAATCTTGAGCCATTACTAGCGTCCTCTATTTTGCAATAGCTCAATTTTGGGTTGGGGTTAACGCAAATGCACGAAATGGGCGTTGTGTGAGGGATGAAACAAAGCCCCGTTGATTGGGGCTCAGAGTGGATTAATGTTATTCGGGTTTTTCAGGCCAATCAATATTTGGTGCGAGTGAAGTATCAACACGGTTTAACAAAACACGGTATGTTTTCCATGCTGTTAATTTTGCTTGGTAATCGTCATCATCAAGACCGACTTCAATGGCATCTTGTAAATACGTGATAGTGGCATTCGCTTCCTCTAATCGCTGCGCCTTTTCCTGCTCGGCTTGTGCAACCAATGCCGCTTTTTGGGCTTCAGTATCTATTACCCACTTTTTGCCATTCCACACGTCAAACTCAGTTTTGGGCTCTAAAAGAGTTAGCATATCGGGCAAATCGCCAATAAAATCAATTTCAATCGGTTGACGGGTTTCCGTACTGTAAGCCGTTTTCCCTCTGTTATCGGTGACAATTTCCCATTTAGAGCCATCCTCACTACGCACCACCGCGAAACCGGCTTTTGTCGGTAATTCAGGCGCATCAATATAAGCGCCAGCGGACACACTTACATCAAAATAAATATTCTCCATGCTTGCGTTTAAATATTCGCGCGTTTGTGGATCTGCAATATAAACTTTAATCCAACCCGCTTTTGTAGCTAAACCATTTTCGCCAATTTCGGCTTGTTCAATCTCTAAATTATAGTTTTTCATTATGCTGCTCTCACGATATATAAAAAGGCAATGTTGCGGGGGCGGTTTTCGTTTGCTGTTGGTACATCTCTTGAAGCATCAAAATCTAATGACCCATAGGCTCCACTTTCTGTGGATACACCTCCCTTTTCTGAAGTGTGTACGGAGCGTATTGCTCCTGTTCCCGCTCCTTCACCTATGTTAGTCTTAAAACTCTTACCTAAAGACCCTTTAATATTACGAATAGCATCTCCTTGCGCGGATAAAACAGCTCTACCGCTGTCAATATTCCGACCAGCATCAAGACCACGAAGGAATTCTCCTCGCAAATCAGGTAAAACCCCTGTTGGGTATGCTTTTGCTAAAAGTGGATAGGTTGTTTTATTGAATGATTGTCCATTACAGACTAAAAAGCCTGACGGAGCAGTAGATTGAGCCCATGGAATAGGTGCACCCACGGGATAGTCGCTTAACCCTACTGTCCCTAGCGTTTTTAAACCCCCATTGTGATCCTCGGTCACATTGAATCCAGTGTATACTTTTGCGTATTCCCAGTTTTCAGTCGTACCATTCCCTGATGTTGAAAAACCAACACACAGGTCTTTTCCTCTGACTTTATAAGCAAGCTCAAACCCACGCTTAGCGCTATAATCATTTATTCTTGTAATAATTACAGTGCCATCAATCAACGAAGAATAAGGCGACTCAGATTTACTCATCTGCACTGAACCACGAAAACCGATATCGTACTGTGCTTTAGTGACTGTCAAGGATGGAGTGCTGCCGATATCGGCAAATAAACCATTTTCACCCTTACTGATTTTTCCTGCCAACGAGGCATTGACTTCTTCCTTACTGTATAAGCTTAAATTATTCCTTGCATCACTGGCGTTTTTTGCTCCCGTTCCGCCACACTCAACAGGTATCAAGCAGTTACCGACTCGACCTGCGCTATCAACAGAAAATGTTATTTTATTTGTGTTGAGGTTTTTTACTGAAATCCATCCAGTATTACCTAAGTCGAATGAAGAATTATTATTTGGAGTTTTAATAGAAACATCTGTGCCGTTTATGGTAAATCTATTTCCATCCGCATAATCACCTTTTGGTTGTTTTTTACCCAATTCAGTTGCGAGCAAGTTTAAGCTAGGAACTTTGTCATTATCATTGCCTAGAACGCCTGAAATATTCGCTTTATCGAATTTTTTATTTAAATCCAGTTTGGTTTGTGCTGATAGTGCATCAATTTTTTTATCAATAACGGTAATTTCAGTATTCACATATTCACGGGTTGCCAGTACAACTGACGGGTCAATTTTCAATGTGACCGATTCAGTGTGACTGACAATTAACACCATGCGAATCGATTGTGTACGGCCTGAGCCTTCGGTAAGTTGTGGCTTATAGGTTTCGGGGCAGTTTGCCACGGCAATTAGATTACCAGCTTTATCAAACAAGCCTATTTCACGAATAAACCAGCCGCCTTCTGATTCAGGAATAATTTGCTCTGCAATGATTTGGTTTTTATTTTTGTCATCAATAAACAGTGTATTAATGGCGGCGCGGCGCTTTTCTGCGATCAATTTGGTTTGATTGGTATCTGGCGTTGGCAAACTCCCGCCACCATCGCCCACCGCCATATGTGTTAATTCAAGTTTTGTGCCCAAGGCGGTGGCCTGAGCGAGTAAGTTCTCACCTAATTTAGTGAGCAGAGCAAAGTATTTCATTGTGGATTAATCCTCATTTCATCAATTAAGTGAATAGCCGCGCCTTGAACATCAAGGCCAGAAACTGAAATTAAAGGCGGTGTATATGCATAAACCGTCAATGAATCACCGGTATAGCTAGATGCCCCGCAATAGAATTCACCGCGGGTTTCTAGTTGAATAGTGAGCCCGACAAGGTGACGACTCGCTGGCTTGGCATCAAAAATTAACGCCTCTAACTCTTGATACATTTCCTCGGTGATACCGGTTTCAAGAACCCCGATATCAAGGCGAAACGTGCCGGCGGTTTCGTTGGTTTTCCACCACTCAATCACGCGAATTAAATAACCCAACGGCTCAACCACACGGCGCAAGGCGCCAATCGTGCCCTTGTGCTTATGAATAAACATGGCGGCTTTCACCGCATCCCGTTTGGCTTTTTCTGACCAGTTTTTGTCCCACCGGTCAACACTAAACGCCCACGCCAAATACGGCAGCAAATGCACGGGGCATTTATCAGGGTTCCATAGAATGCGAATAGGAATAGGCACGCGCTCAATCTGGGCTAGTGATTCAGCCGCCGCGAGCTCTAACGGTGATGAGCCGACAGGTAATAAACGATTATTCATCTGAGCCCCCTAGTGCCACGTTAATTTGTGTGCAGAAGCTGGCCTGTGTTTTATCTAGTTTGATATCTGCAACCGGCTTTTTCAGCTCCACACGTTGCACGCCTTGAACATGCAGCGCGGCATAAATGGCACTGAGCACAATGTCACGGCCTAACCGGTGCTGCTGTGTTGCATAGCGTTTCACTTGTTCTTCTGCCGCCGCCATAATCGGTTCGTATTCAGGTGAGGGATAACAGTAAATCACCGCGTCGATTTCATAATTGATAATCTTGGCTGATTGTACGGTGACACGGTCTGCAACTGGCCTAACATCTTCATCGTTTAACGCCATATCGACTTTTTCAATTAAATCAGCCGGTGCGCTGCCGTTCCCCTCGCGGGACAAAACGGTAACCGTGACATAAGCCGGTAGTGGGCTAATGACAGAAGCGTCAGAAACCCGACCATCAGCAGAACGTGCATGATATTCATAACTGCCAATAGGACCAGCTACGCTTAAGGCTTCAAAAGCGGCGGGAATACGTGAGCGTAAATTGGAATCGGACTCATACACCGGCGCAATCGGTGGAATGGCATTTTCATCACCCACTGATAACATCAGGCGTTTCACGTTGTTATTGGCAGCGAGTTGGTCAAGGTCGGCACCGGTAGCGAAAGCCACCATACTTGCACGAGCCGCTTCATTGACGCGCTGACGTAAAATTAATTCACGGTAACAATTTTCTTGTAATAATTTGGTGAGCGGCTCGGATTCTAATTCCAATGTACGGGCGATGGCTTCCCGCTGTTCTGCTGGCATCGCACCAATTAGTGCGGCTTTGCGTTCGGCAAAGAGCACCTCATAATCTAACGTTTCGACCACATCCGGTGCCGGTAATAAACTTAAATCAATACTGGCTGCCATCGTTACCTCACATTAACCGAAAAATTAAGTGACTGATTGGTGTCTTGGTTTGTGGCTTCAATATCAATCACCACCTGCGCGGCCTCAGAGCTGCTTAAATTAATGCGCGTTAACAAAATGCGAGGCTCCCATTTTATAAGCGCGGTATAACAGGCAGACATCAGCTGTAATTTCAGGGCGGGATTTTGGGGTTGGTCGATAAGCTCTGATAATAGCGAACCATAATTTCGCCGTGCGATGCGTGAGCCAATAGGCGTGATCAAGATATCGCGCACGGATTGGCGTATATGCTCAATATCGGAAAGGCACTTTCCATTTTCTCGACTCATACCGCAATATCTCATTGGGGTTTTCCTGTGGATTCTCCGCCGCTACGTACACCGCCATGAGTATGATCATGCAACGTAATACCATTGGATTTAATCGCGCCGCCGGTGTGTGTAAAATTACCCGTCATTTCACCGCCCTCGGTGACATTGAGCGTGGCGCAGGTGAGGTTTTGTGAGCAAATCACCGTTGGAGTGGTAAGGTTAATTTGTTTACTTGCATTGACGATAACTACATTTGTTGTGGCATTAATTTGTTCGCTAGCGTCAATCGTGGCCGTTTTAATTCCTGTTGCGATTAATGCACCAGTGGCGGGTTCATATTCAATGATTGCCCCATCTGAATAGGTTCGGTGGTCTGCTGTGAGTGAACTGGTCGGCTCGGCATGTTCATTGGAAAAGATACCGGTTAGCACAAATGCCGTGGTAAGTTCGCCGCCTAAAGCAAGGATAAGAACTTGCTCACCCACGCTAGGTGCATTCATCGTGCGAGTGCTACCAGCACGTAAGGTGATCCAATTTAGCCAGTCGGTTTCTAAGTTTCCAATTTGTACGCGACAGCCTTTTTTGGCATTCACATCTGTCACGATGCCAATGCGGATCAGATTTCTGATTAAGCGACGAATCTCGGCAGACATTAAATATCAAGCCTCGGAGTTAATGGCTGATAAAATTGTTTTTCTAAACCAGTACTGATAAGCAAACCAGACTATGAGCAATGGAATAGAAATCCATTGCTTGGTAACAATTAATAGGAATGCAGCGATAACGTTTAATACGATGACTAACCGGTAAATATTTAGATTAAAAGGAATTAGACTTTTCGTTATTCCTTTTAATGTACAAGAATGAGAGCCACTTTCTAAATTAGGGCTAAAAGAGAAAAATATTGCTATCACGTAGATATTCACAAGAATTCTAACGACCTCTGCACCTGCAACGACTTTATAGTCATCAACACTAATGGCCAGAATTGAAATAAAGATAAAAAGCCCCACAGGTAAAAGCGGAATAAATTTGCGCATGACAACCTCAAAAAAATGATTTTCTTAAGCGTGCCATTGATAGTGTATTGATTGCAGCTACTGCCTTTTGTGCAGTCGGTGATACACATTATCGAGAGAGGAAATCAATAATCTGGCTTTCAATATGCCTGATTTCTTGCGGAGTGAGCCCTAACAACTGGCGTGATGGATAGGTTATTTTTGCATTACCAATGCGTTCTGTTAAACCGAACTGATGCACACCGGCAATGTTTGCTGCGGAAGGTAAAAAATAAATGACGGCTTCTTTATCGCTATTATAGGCGCGTAAAAAACGGGCGGTGGCCAGTTTTTTAAACATGCGGGTTTGCTTGGTTTTGCGCGCTGTACTGATTTTTTCTTTCTTGATACTGATATAGCGCTGAATATCTGATTTACGAAATGAGCGCTGCGCTTTTTTATTCGCGTCTTGGCCAGTGATTGTTTTGCTATTACCACGCCAATTCCGTAAGGTGCGTTTTTGACCGTGCCACATAAATTGGATTTCGCGCTGTACCGTGACAAAATTGGCTTTGCGTTTGGTGTATGGGCTGCCATCCGGATTTTTTTGTTGTGAAATGCGCTTAATTTGCGTCCGGCGTAAATCACGAGTGATTTCTTTCGCAAGCTGTCGGCGCTGACCTTGCGACATGCGATTTAATAAATGCGTTAATTCACTGTCAAGTTGACGCAAAGTATCATCATTCATCGTGTTGTTGGCCATTCATTAAACGGGTTAGCCGGCTCAGGGGTAGCCTCAATCACATATTTGCCGTCGTTATCAATCGCTAATACACGCTCGGTGAGATTTAAATCAATACTGATGTGGGCGGTTTTGTTATCTAAAATCACTGCCTCAAATCTAAAATCTTGTTGCCGCTTTGCGGGGTTCGCTGAAATATCGGATTGATTTTTTCTTAGCCAATCATTGACTACCGCAATTAAAACATTTTGGTCACCACTATAACGCTCAATAATAATATTAGCGGTGTATTCATATTCAAAACTGGGCGTTTCTTCTAACGTGGAAATAATCCGCCCGTTTTCAACGAACAAGTATAAATTTTCGGGGTTATCTTTGAGAAATGGAATTTTGCTGTCTAAATATTCCCGTAAGTTAATGAGCTTTTTCACGGTTCCGTTCCTCATCAAATTGCTCAATCGCACTTAGTTGAATATTGGCAGTTTCTAAGGCTGCAAGTAAAGGATCAACCATCAAAGCCAAATCGCAATAAGTTAGAACCCGTCCGGTAGAGGCGGTGGTACTTGCTGGGTGAGTGTTTTCGGAATGGGAACGCATTGCGTTTGCACGGATACGGTAGGCGTTGTCGAGCACCCGATCAGCAAGATACTTAGGCACAGGTAAATCACACGTTGGCTCGTTTTTAAGAATGGTTTTATATTCAATTTTTCTTTCCTCGGCGGCGGCGCGTTGAATAATACCGCGACGATAGGCATCACCCGCGATTTGATTTGCACGGTGAAAACTTAATGATTGGTCAGAGATCAGCGCGGATTTTTTATCAACGTCTAACGAAAGTTGTTGGTTTTCTGCCGTGAGTATGCCGACTCGTTCATTGAGCCGGTCTATTTTTTTAAGACTTTGCCAGCCGGCGAATATGACACCGGCGACAAGGAATAATGCGAAAGCGATTACCCACTTTTTCATATTAAACATAAGCTTTTCGTCTCGCATTATTGGGTTTAAACATCACAACATCGCCCACGCTTTTTCAAACAGCTCATCACTGTATGGCTGCTGACCATTTTCAACATGGACAATCGCTTTAGCGATTTTGAATGCCGTTTCTTTGTCATAAACATCAAGGCAATCATGACGACCAAAGCCCGTTTCTTTACAGACACGATTAATATAACCCTCTGTATTATTGCGGTCTTTTGCCGGCGCCCAACGTTCAATAATTTCTTCCACCGTATCAATTTTGCCGCAACCAACCCCTTGTTTTCCCGCGTAGGTTGAATAGGTTCGCAAAAGCTTGAATAATGCGCGAATACCGTATTCAGGTTGCTCAAAGCGGCTATGACGGGGCTCAATGCTAGGGTCAAATGCCAGTTCTCCTCGCCATGGGTTTCTCGGGTTATAATCAATATTGCCCGGATTATTGTTGCGTATGCCGCGTGGTACGTTAGACATGTTTTCCTCCAGTAAAGCGTGACCATAAATAGGAAAGTCCGATACTTCCCATCGCACCAAATACACCGGTGGTGAATAGGGTGATGTAAATACTTTGATTGCCCTCAATACAAAGCAATCCGCCTAACAACCCGACAAAGCCGGAAACGACCATTTGCATAAAAGCCGCAAACCAGCTCCACGGGGCATTATTCGTTTTAACGTCAATGATGTATCTCACAACACCTCCCCACATTGAAATGAAGAGCATTAATAACCACTGTGCGATACCGAAACTGTTCGGATCTTTATCAAACATGTATCAATCCCATAGCTGTATAAGTGGCTGTACCGGCTCTTCGGTAATTTCAGGTAACTCAATCAATAGCCCCGCAGGTAGCACAGCGCCATGTTCGGCTAGATTGGGATTCGCTAACAAAACAGCTTCGGTCATGCCTGTCGTTCTGCCGTAAAATCGCCAACATATCCCGTCTACGGTGTCACCTTTTATCGTTCTGGTTTTCATATCAATTCAACAATATTGTGTGTCGTGCCCTTGATGCGCTGAATTGCCCAGATAGCGTCACGCTGTAAATCATCAATATTCGTCTCTAAGGCATCGGCTTTTTTGCTACCGTTTGGGGTTGTATCAATATCGCGGTAACGTTCGATTAAGTTTGCTTTTGCCGCGCTGAATACGGCACGGCGATAAAGGATCACTAATTCCGATACGTCAATCTCCCCATGCGCAATTTTGCTAGCCGGAACCGTGTCTAACGTTGTATAGCCCAAGTAGATTTCTTGCTGTTGAAAGCGGGATAATTCACGGTTGGTTTCGATGATGGCGTTTTTTAAAGCTTCAATTAATCGACCTTGGGTGACCGTACCGTCAACTCGCATTGCTTCCCGAAATGCACGGGTATTAATCGCAGGCCAAAAATCACCACTGGTGATCGTTTCGTCTTTTTCGTTAGCGGGTTCGGGTGAAACAAAATCCATAAGGTCACCTTAAAAATAGGTAGGCGGTGGGCGAGAGTCCGAAAAATAAATTTCTTATCTCGCGCCGCCTTGCGCGTTGGCACGTTCTTTATTCATCAGCTCTGTTTTTTGCTGACAAAAACTTTTCAATATTCTTAATATCCTGCTTAACCCCACTACGCTCATTGAGCTCAAGGGCACGCATTAATTCACATAAAGCCGGTTGCGGAAAATCATTATCGCGCAAGCTGTAACCGAGCCATTTATGTAGCTCGGCGCGGACTTTATCGGGCATATCTTCATGCTCAATTAATGTCATGGTGCGCTGCAAGATATCCAATGGAATGGGATTTTTTGCGGTATAGGCTTCTTTGGCTCTATCTCCTATTTCTTCGGCAATAGCACAACCGGTTGTGCGGGATTGGCCTGATGGCATGGCGAGCTTGTGTTTTAATGCATACTCCGCAATATCTAGCCCTTGCGCGTACAAACCCGCGTCAAAACTCCACAACATCAGGTACATCAAAACATCATCTTGAACGCCTGAATTGCCTTTTAATGTTTCAGTGATCCACGTTTCGTATAGCGGTAAGGCTTTACGTTTGTACGCGGCTTTGCGTTCAAATGATTGGGTTTTACCTAAATCCCGCATGTGTTGGCGTAACATCAATTTGACTTGTGTTGCTGCCGAGGGGTCAGCAAGAACGCCATAGGCACTGACGTTCTTGGCTTCAACCTGCATGCGTTTTCGTTCCCACGGATTCACAGCTTATTCTCCGGTTGGCGCGTCTTTTACTTCGTCCGGCTCAGTAGGCTCCGCCGGTTTTCCAGACGTCAGCTCAATGTTTTCAATCAACGCCACACAGTCGTAATCTTCAACAATGTAATCTTCATTCACTGATTCGTAGTTTTCGACACGGTCACGTTTTGCATTGTCCACCACTTGGCGGCGGCGTGATTCGATTTGCCAGTAGATAGATAAATTATCTAATCGTGTGATAAGCATTCCATTTTTCGGGAAATAAGGAACACGTACCGCCGGCAACCCACCGAGGCGTTTTTGGCTGATAATCACATCCGCAGCTAACGCCTCGGTATTGGCTTGATCACGATTGACGATAGGGAAATATTTATCGGCTAAAAGTGAGCGGCCACAGATAACGACTAAATCGGTATCGTCGGCGTACACTTCGGAAATTGCGTGGTCAACGGCTTGCATAACCAATGCATCAAGGTTTTCATACTCTTCGCCTTTACCCACTTTGATAGGTTCAGGGGTGATTTGGTTGGTGTCTTTATCGGTTGAAGAACCTAAAACATGTTCAGGGGCTTCAAGGCGAATTTTATGTAACCAACCGATATTCACGTCTTGCAGGAGTTTATTGACTTCGCGGTTTGAGGTTGCAGTACGATGTGTCCCGTTAAAGCCAATCATGATACGGTCAAGGGCTTGACGCTGAATAATGGCATCGCGGATACGGCGCTGAAAATCTTCAAACATCGCCCACATGTCCAGTTTTTCATAACGAATAGCGGTATCGAAATTCGTTTGACGGCAGTGATAGCCTTGTTTGGCTAATTGAGCCGGGTCAGTGGGTTCACGGTCTTGTTTGGTGGTGTCCGTCGTGCCGGCAACCGTTGAACCAATGCCGAGGCCGATTTTTTCGCCCACTTGGTCTTTGACAGGCACAATATTAATTTTGGTCAGAAAGACGGCGCTTAACTGAATTTTGCTTTCCAGTTTTTGGGCTGCCGAAGGCTCAATTTCCACTTTTGAATCTGTGAATTCGTGTGGCTGAACACCGTAAATCTCACCTAGACGGGTCATGTAACCGTTAAATTTAACTTTTGTTTCTTTTCTCATTGTTTTTCCCGTTTAGCAATCAGTCAGGTTTTCAGTGTTGGTTGTATTGCCACCAAAAGACGTGGGGCGGTGTTGCTGATTATCTTGCTGGCTCAAATCTTTTTTGAGTTGGTCCAGCTCACTGCGCAGGGTTTCATTTTCTTTCTTGATCCCCGATAACGCTTTAACTTGTGTTTCAAGCTGAGTCAGTTTTTGTGCAGTTTCGGTTTGCTCTTCCGCGCAAAGCTCTACCGCTTGGTGAATGTCATTGAGTTCAACATCATTGCGCTGACGTTCGCGACTGAATTTCGCCATGATGCGATCTTTCAAGCTGGGTTTTTCTGGTTTGTTTTCTTCTTCGGTAAATTCAATTACCGTTTCTTCCGCCGCCGTAAAGACGTTATCTTTATCTTGCTTGCGTTCTGAGAAAGTCGCGGTTTTATCTGCACCCGCGCTAAATTCCAACATGCTCGTGCCAAGGCTGGCAGGGTTATCCGTGACAGCTAAGCCCACCAAATAGGCCGAATTCATATCGGAAAAATTAGGGTTAATTTCAACGGAGGTATAAACCTTTTGACGCTTACGATTCATCTCAATTAATGAATCTGTTGGTGATAAAATCCCGTATAGAGCAAGCTTACCTTTCAGAGCACCTTCACTGATTTCTTCTGTGTAAACAGACTCCACATCCCCAAAGCGCGGCATCCATTCATAATTTAGATGCTCCATGTTGATCCGAGCACCATAAACGGATGGGTCGTAATTTTTGGCAATATCAGTGAGCCATTGGCGCTGCACTTTACGTCCATCGGTTGTGGCTCCCTCAACACAAAGGCGCACAGGTTTAGATTTTTTTGTCATTACTCAGGCTCCGGCAATTAAATTTCATACGTAGATAAATTTCATGCGTAAATAAAAAAATAATGAGCCTATGTTTTCAGGGATGAGGGCTAAGAAACAATGCTTTGCCATTGTGTGGGAAATGGCACAACGGCAGCTCGGGGCGATTGGTCGTCTGAGCCAGTAATCTGGCGACATGAAAACATTACACGATTTTGACCCAAGAAAACGCGCCATGCACATGTATTTTAGTGGGTATCGCATCGCGCGTATTGCCGAGGCTCTCAAGGAAAAGGCCGCGACAATTCACAGTTGGAAACGCCGCGATAAGTGGGATGAAATCACCCCCATTGATCGCGTGGAAATGACGCTGGAGATGCGACTTTGTACGCTATTGAGTAAAGAAAATAAAGAGGGGAAAGACTTTAAAGAAATCGACTTACTTTATCGCCAAGTAGAGCGGCATGCCAAAATTCACAAGTACCAAAACGGCGGCAATGAGGTTGATTTGAACCCGAAACTGGCCAATCGCAATAAAGGTGAACGCCGCGCCCCTGAGAAGAATTTATTCAGCGAAGAGCAGATTGAAAAGCTGGAAGAAATCTTTCGTGAAAATATGTTTGAGTACCAGAAAGCATGGTACGGAGCCGGCCATAAGCACCGAATTCGCAACATCTTAAAATCACGCCAAATCGGGGCAACTTACTTTTTCGCTCGTGAAGCCTTTATGGATGCACTCATTACCGGTCGAAACCAAATATTTTTATCGGCGAGTAAAGCCCAAGCGCACGTATTTAAAGGCTACATTATTGATATGGCGCGAGAGGTTGATGTTGACTTAAAAGGTGATCCGATAGTTTTGCCTAATGGCGCAACACTGTATTTTCTGGGCACCAATGCCCGTACCGCGCAGAGTTACCACGGTAATTTGTATCTTGATGAGTATTTCTGGATACCCAAATTCCAAGAATTACGCAAAGTCGCCTCCGGTATGGCCATGCACAAAAAATGGCGTCAAACCTACTTTTCGACCCCATCCGCATTAACACACAGCGCGTATCCGTTCTGGTCTGGAAAGCTCTTTAATCGTGGTCGTCGTAAGGCCGATCACGTTGAGGTCGATATCAGCCATCAAGCGTTAGTGAATGGCATGATGTGTGGGGATGGTCAGTGGCGGCAAATTGTCACGATTGAAGATGCCATGCGGGGCGGGTGTAATTTATTCGATATTGATCAACTCTATTTAGAATATAGCCCTGATGAATTCGAAAACTTGCTGATGTGTGAGTTTGTCGATGATATTGCATCCATCTTTAATTTGCAGTTAATGCAAAAATGCATGGTGGACAGTTGGGAAATATGGGACGACGTTCAGCCGTTAATGATACGTCCCTATGCTTATCACCCTGTTTGGATTGGTTATGACCCCGCGAAAGGTACTCAAAACGGAGATAGTGCGGGTTGTGTGGTGATTGCGCCACCGCTACACAAAGGCGGTAAGTTTCGCATACTTGAGCATCATCAATGGCGTGGCATGGATTTTCGCGCGCAATCGGACGCGATAAAAGAACTCACCGAGCGTTACAACGTGCAATACATCGGGATTGATTCCACAGGTATTGGCCATGGTGTCCTGCAAAATGTGCGGGAATTTTTCCCTGCTGCAAAAGAATTTGTCTATAACCCTGCCTTAAAAAATGCATTGGTGCTTAAAGCTTATGACGTGATTAGCCATGACCGGTTGGAATATGACGCGGGTAGTAATGATATCACGCAATCTTTTATGGCCATTCGCCGTGCCACTACCGCCAGTGGTAACCGCCCAACTTATGAAGCTGACCGCAGCGAAGAAGCCAGCCACGCAGATTTAGCATGGGCAACCATGCACGCCCTTTATAACGAACCGATCACCGGTGAAAATCACAATCAACATAATATCGTCGAGGTCTTTTAATGAGCCGTAAAAATAAAAAACGCCAATCACAAACACTGGCGCAAAAAACCGACAGCGCATCAATGGAAGCATTCACTTTCGGTGATCCAATCCCCGTACTTGATAAGCGTGAAATTTTTGATTATTTGGAATGTGTGCAAATTGATAATTACTATGAGCCGCCAATTAGTTTTAATGGCCTTGCGCGCACGTTCCGCGCAGCCCCACACCATAGCAGCGCAATTTATGTAAAACGTAATATTCTCACCAGTACCTTTATTCCTAATAAATATTTAAGTCGTCAGACGTTTGATAGTTGGGCATTAGATTTTTTACTGTTTGGTAATGGGTATCTTGAAGAACGAAATAACCGTCTGGGGCAGTCGCTGAATTTTAAACATTCGCCGGCTAAGTTTACCCGCCGCGGTGTTGACTTAGAAACTTACTGGTTTGTGCAATATGGCTACGATATTAAACCGTATGAATTTCAAACGGGTAAAGTGTTTCACTTGATTGAGCCGGATATTAACCAAGAGTTATACGGCTTGCCGGAATATCTTGCGGCGATCCCCTCCGTACTGCTCAATGAATCGGCAACACTATTTCGCCGTAAATATTATCTCAATGGCTCGCATGCCGGTTATATTTTGTATATTAGTGATGCAGCACAAAAAACCGATGATGTTGATAAAATTCGTGAAGCACTCAAAAGCAGTAAAGGACCAGGGAACTTTCGCAATTTATTTTTGTACGCACCAGGGGGAAAGAAAGACGGCATCCAAACTATTCCGCTTTCCGAAGCTGCCGCAAAAGATGAATTCCTTAATATTAAAAATGTAAGTCGTGACGATATGTTAGCGGCACACCGCGTGCCACCACAAATCATGGGGATCATTCCTGAAAATGTGGGCGGCTTTGGTGATGTTGAGAAAGCGGCAAAAGTATTTGTGCGCAATGAGTTGATGCCGTTACAAAGTAAGATGATGCAATTGAATGATTGGTTTGGTGGGGAGATTATAAAGTTTGATAAGTACTCGCTGGACTTAGACGACGAATAATATTACTAGTTAATTCAATGATACCGCCCACTGAGGCGGTATTTTTCTGCCTGCAAGTAGGTGATCTCGACGCCCTAAATAATAATAAGACCCCACTGTATTATACCAAACCTAGCTCACCAAGACGAATCCGCAATAAATTGCCTCCATCAAATAGCGATTTAAACGCACCACACGCCACCACAAAGCGTGCAAAAATAATTGCTATCTAGTTATATAAATTTGATTTTAACGCTGTGACGGCTCCGAGATTTTGCGGACGGATATTTAACAATAAACACCTCGCCGCGCAATCGTAGCCCCGCCACGCCTGCCCACTAAATAGGCCGGTTTTCATGCACCCGTAAGAGATCGTCTGAACCGCGCCAGTGGTGGCGCTTCGCACAGATAACGATCCTTTTTTGATCTTGCGGATTTGGGCGGGAAATTGCGAATTTGACACAAATATAATTTGACATATATTTATGTTCTTAGAACTATATTTTGATACAAACAAAAAGGAATTTTATTGTGAGCTTATTACCTATACAACCTAATTTTGATGAAGGCTTTACACCTGAAAATGATATTTTTGGAAGAAAAAAATTATATAAGCAAATTAAAAATATAGTATCAATGTCTTCCGATGATAGTATAGTTCTAGGTCTTGATGATGAATGGGGGAATGGGAAAACATCATTTGTAAAAATGGTTGTTGGTGAAGTAAAAAAATATGAATCTGATAATATTAATGTTATTTACTTTGATGCATTCAAAAATGATTACCAGTCAGACCCACTATTAGCAATGTTAGCCTCTATATATTCAATGATTCAATTAGAAGAAAATAATGAAGGTTTTAAAGATAATTTTCTTAAAGTAAGTAAAGCTGTTGCATTAAGTATGCTAAAACATACACCAAAGGCTGTTGTAAGTTTACTATCATCTAAATTAATTTCTAATGAAGTATATGATCAGATAAAAGATACAGTGACAGATGCACTATCAGAACCTTTAGAAAAATTTATTGAGGAAAAAATTGAAGGTGCAAGTAAAGAAGCTAATGAAATAGAAAGCTTTAAAAGTGTATTAGAGAGTATATATACTTCAACAGGGAAAAAAACATTATTTATCATTGATGAGCTAGATAGAGCAAAACCCGATTTTTCATTAGGAATAATTGAAAAGGTAAAGCACCTCTTTGATGTAAGAGGTTTTTGCTTTTTATTGGTTATGAATAGAAGTCAATTTGAAGAAACCATAAAGTTAACTTATGGCAATATTAATACTTCAATATATCTAAATAAATTTATACACATGTGGTTCAAATTGCCTATTCTAAAAACTATTCGAGTTACTGGCTCAAATCTGGATGAAAACTCTAATTATTTATTTGATATATTCTCTAAATATATAGGTATATATATTAAAAACCAACATATAAATAGGAGTTTATCTTACTTGTTAGCATGCAGTAGTCTATCACTAAGAGAGGCGGAACGGTGTGTATCTTTGTATAAATTGTGTTACTCTAGTGAAGATAGCGGTAAATTAAAACTTTTTGAGAGCTATGCAATATCGATATTAATATTTTCTCGTGTCAAAAGCATTGATTTAATGACTGGTTTTTTACATAAAGAAAAATATAATGATGAATTTAAAAAAGAATTAATGCTGAGTGGTGATACTAATAATATTTGTAGCAATTTGCATGCTCTAATAGATTATCATTATTGTGATGATGCTACATTAACTGCTTTATTTGAGAAAAATAAAACTCACATCAATACGAGTAGATTGAGACCAATCGAAGATGAGCTACGAAATATCGTAAACACCTCGGAGGCATATGAGCGTTATACAATAAATAATTGGAAGGTTCATGTATTTGAAAAATTAAGTGAAAACATGGAATATGTCGATTTATCTTAATATTAAGATAAAAATTAAGCCGTTATTACACGGCTTTTTTTATTTTATGGCTTCTTCGGTGGTAAATTGACTTCGATTTCTGTCAGTGTCATTTCATCAAGTGCCTGATGTTTAGCCAGAATAATACCGAAACACCGTAATACCTCAATAACCTTGAGTTCCTCTTTTATTATTAAATTATCAACTTGATTTATGAAATTCATTAACTCTTTTCTTTTGGCACTGGCTAAAAGTTCTTGGTGTTGCTTTTTGGGTTGATAGCCTAACATGTCAACCCCCGTTGAATTTACAGAGAAACATTTCACCGAAAGCATCAGGGTGGTACTTTTCAGCCTCCTCTTTCATTTTTTTGATAATCCATACCTTATCAAGTGTTGACTCAAATAAATTAACCCTATCAATAAACGCTTTTTCATTAATGCAATTAACTATACCTTGCTGGCTTGCAGGATCTAACCTAGAACGAGTGGAATAAAATGTTCTACGCCATTTGTTGTGATTCGCTATGCCTTTTGCTAAAAATAGAACGTTTGATGGTCTGCTATTCCACGACCATTCAGGGACATATACATCCCCTACAATATTGGCAACAGCAGGGCACTTTGTAGAAATAAAATAAATTTTTGCGCCATTATTTAACTGAATCATTAACCGGTTGTTTTCTTCAAAGTGATCAACTAAAACATCAACTCTATGTTGATTCGCGTGATAACACAGATATTTAATTTCGGCTTGAATAGTCAAGGCATCGCCAATAAATATTTTATTTCTTCCAGTTAAACAGGCGTCATTTAGTGCCTCTAATGAGAAATACCATGATGAACCTATCTGTCTTGCCTTTTCCAGCACTCTATTTCGATGGAACTGGTTATGACTCCATCTTTTTTGCCAAGTATTTAAATCAACATGTATTTTATAGGCTAATTCTATTAATAATTCATTTGTTACATTTATTTTAAACATGATAAAAGCTCCTACTTATCAAAACGAACAAAATTAATTATTTTTTCATTTTTGAAATCAATATCAGCGGCAATTACGCCATTATCAATTAGCCCATTAATGACACCCAGTAACCCCATAGCAAATACATCTGCCTTTTTACCACATACAAAAGAACAGTCTGAGTGCGCTAGTTTTTCACTCACTTCTACATATCTACTAAATAATTCGTAGGTTGCTTTTGGGTCTAATTCATTTAACTCATTTAATTTAATAATCACTTTATCTATATTCATTATTATCATCCTCATTAGTAAAATATTTATTGTCAATCCATAACGCTAATAGAAGTAATAGCGCCATAATTAATGCAGCAAACCAAAAAATAATAATCAGAATGGTTGCCCACATAGGTAATCTATCGGCTGGTTGTCTTTTGTAATGCCAAATAATGGATGCACAAAAAAACAAAGCACCTATCCCCCAAACGATTAAAGAAATAATTATTCCATCACTCATTTGTTTTCCTCTCTCAACTTATTAATTCGCATTAACGCATTGGTATATCGTTGCCTGTACTTTTCACTAATGGTTTCTTTTTGAACCCTTAATTCCATTTTTTGTAGCTCTTTCCCACTCTCGTTTAAGCTCAATCTCAACCGTTCCCCATCGATTTTTATAAAATGCAGCTCATCACTCACGCCTAAACCTTTAATGAACATGGTTTCAATCTGTGGAATATCGAAATTAATGCCTACTTCGTTGGCAAAATTGATAATTTCTGACTGAATTTCCTTATCGACCTCGCTTACTTCAATGTTTGAAATCTGCCTTTGTTGATTTCTCTGTAATATTTCGCTCTCAGTGGCGTTTTGAGCATCGGTTTCTATAAACGCGAAACCGTATTCCTTTATGTTGCATACTTCACCTGAGCCGTGCTCAGGCTCGTAAAATTGCACATCTGATAGATTGGATGTGATCCGCGATCTACAGTTATTGACAGGACTCCGAGGCGCTCCGCTGTCGCTTCTTAAAAGATTAAGGTCAACGTCAACGGCGCTTTTCTTGACGATTTGATACTTTCTGTCGCGGGTTTTAATAACTGGGGCACCGGCTTTTAATTGGTTGTAGATACCAACAACTTTCTGAACATCTTCACCGTAAACATTTACGTCACTGATCTCACGAGCGACACGTATTGTTTCTTCACTCCGGCGAATACATGGGCCACCTTGCGACATAACATATTCAAAGAAATCACCACCATCGGCAGCGGCGCGAACTCGTTCAGCAACATCACCTAGTTGATCAGCAATAGAAACGCCTCGCGGAAGCCGACGACATTCGCGATAAGCGCCTTTTGATGGGAGTTTATAGAAATGAAATTGTGGTATACGCCAAGTTGAAGCCCACGCAGTAACAGCCGCCGCCATACTTTTTAAATCTTTACCGGTTTCGTGGTCTATCTCACCATCAAGGGCGTAACCGTCGATATTTTTAGCGATATATTTTGCGATATAGCCTACTGCACCACCGCGGTTCATGTGTTTACATTCAAAACGGTATTTATGTGCGCCGACCTCGTCACCATCTTCTTTTAATGCACGCTTGCGCATAATATCAATGGCATCAGCCCTGCTTGCCTTATCAACAAAAAGTAGCATGTGCCAATGTGGTGTACCGTCATGATGCGGTTCGACAACCCGAACACCATAAACATTAATGTTATTGTCATTAAATGCCGAACGAATACGCGACCAAACTTTGACTAAGTACTGTTGCCCGTCCTTTGGTGTGTAGGCCTCATTTTTCCATTTGCTGTTAAGTACTGCGATCACGTCTTTTTTGCGTTTACGTAGCTTTGTTGGGTGATATTTTGACGGGCAAGTCATAGTGATAAACATTCCAATATCACCACGTTCTTTCGCTACGCGTTCAATCCCCGCCATTTGAGCCATAAGTTCCATGCGGCGAATTTCAGGATTTGAAACACTCGCCATCACTTTATCGAACAGATCAAAGCGTTCACCGGTTTCAACATCCTGAATATCCATGCCTTGTAGGTATTGCATATTAGACAAACGCTGCGCTTGCACTGCGCGAATAGCCTGTTTACTAGCGTATGGATTGCGATTCTGGCACACATCCATATTGGCAATCATTAAAGCTTCTAGCCATTGAGTGCGATGGGCTTTTAACTTCCGACACCAAAAGTCCGAATTAACCAAGCGCTGTACAGCCGCTATTACTTTTCTAATTTCTAGATTTTGTTTACCTTTGCCTTTTTTGCGATTTTTCAAAACTCGGCAGTAGGCTTTATAATGAAGCGGGGCAACATGTAGCCCTTTCACCAACTCAGCCAAACGCGCGTAAATTTCTGTTTGTATTGAATCTTGATAGATAACTTCACGCTCACCGTTATTCTGTTCTGTAAACTTATCGCAATAGATTTCATACAAATTAGAGAAACCAACAGCAATAATTTCAGCCAGCTTTTTCACCGATTTATCATTCAAATCAAACAACCGGTTATATTGGCTAACATCAGGCGATAAACGAGTTGATATTGTTAATAATGCTTTTGTTTCAATTTCATAACGTGCATTGATAACAAGCAATCTTTGCCATATCTGCTGATGGAAACGGTAATATAAAAAGTCGTAGGCTTTACGTAGCCCACTTTCTTTTAATAAATTGTCATAGTGTTTTTGATAGCGATAGCGCAGAACACGCGGCAAGGTTTGAATATCACTTAAAATCGCTTGCCCCTGAACAATTTGTTCACGGGTAAGCGGTCTTTCTATATCAGATTTATAGTAATCATTATCTTTTGGCTTATTCCACGGATAAGGAAATGCCATATCCGCGGTATAAGTCAGCGGTAACGTGGTGAAATCTAATACCTTAGACATTAAGCGCCCCGCCTAATGTTTCTGGTCGTAATGCGTTGATGGCCGTTTCACAGCGGCGAGAAATGATATCAACTGTTTTACGGTAAACATCTAATGATTTGATGCCTTTACCTTTAACACGGTTAACATGATAAGACGTTAATTCAATCGCAAGTAGCCACGGATCTGAATGGCAACAAACCAACTCATAGCAACGAGCCATTTTATTGATTTGCAATAGTCGCCATTGAACCGCTTTAGAATCTTCGTCAACATGACGTTGAATAGCAAAAGCGGTCCCGCTGATGTATACGCCGTCTTTAGGGTCGAGAATCATTAATTAACCCCCGCTAAAACAGCAATAATTTCTTTAGCCGGCATTCTCTTTCCATTACCAGCAATGGTGCGCGGTGCTTCGATTTCATGGATAGTAAAGCCTAGGTCAGCATAAAGCGCCTTTGCTTCTGGTGAATTAGAAACGGTGATCGGGTTACCTTGGATATCATTAATATCTTTTAGAGCTATTGCTAATGCTTCGTGGTCTGCATCGGTAAAGCCGGCTGTGTGATATTGAGAAAAGTTATTACCCATGTATGGTGGGTCGCAATAAACGCCGTCATTGTCTTCAACTAATGAAAGTGTATCTTGCCACTCAAGATTTACTATTTCAGCCCTATAGGCTTTATGATAAAAAGCAATAATTTCGTTTTCAGGAAAATACGGCTTTTTGTATTTTCCAAATGGTACATTGAAGTAGCCTTTTGAGTTATAACGACAAAGCCCGTTATAACAATGTCGATTGAGATATAAAAATAATCCTGCTTTATTGCGTTCAACTGCCTTATTATAATCTTCTATTGATTCAAATAGCTGAGCATCAGCCTCTTTATCACGGCGATTGAAAATTTCTCGCCGTTGATAAAATAATGTTTCATCATTTCCTTGAATAAAAAAATCTATTAATGATGGAACAAACCCGAAATCATCCGCCTTTACTTGTTTATAAAGCCTAATCAAATCTATATTTGCATCAGCAATTAAATACTGCTCATAGTCAGTATTCATCATCACTGCACATGACCCAGCGAACGGCTCAACTAAGCGTTTAGTTTTTGGTAAGTGTGGACGTAATTGCTCCATGATACGAACTTTAGAGCCAGCCCACTTGAGGATAGTTTTATTTGATTTAGCCACGATAATTATCCTCAATTCGAATAACTGAAAATGAAATCATCACAAAAGGAGGTAATGCCCTTAACTCTGGGTAAACCTCATTAATTTTTGTGATATCAGTGATGAGACATGAGATAGCATTGCCGGTGTAACTGGCATAAGGTCTATTGATTGAATTGAATTCACGTAAAAATAGTTCATCACCTACCTGAAAATCTCTATCAGCACGGCGAAACTCGGCTGTTTTCAAACCATCTTGAACGAGATGAAAGTAATGAGGAGCTAGCTTGAGCTCATGTTTTCTTTTCATCGTCACACGCTCCGATAATGTTTACTTTTAAGCTCAAAAATCGTTTGGCAATCAATGCAGCGAGTGCAACCCTGTGATGCAATGCGGCGTGCTTCTGAAATAGGCTTGTCGCAGTCTTCACATTCAAAAGCGGAAACACTGACTAAACGATTAGTAATGGTTTTGATTTGTTGCTCACGCATGAGCATTTCGTGGTCACTGGCGCGGTCAATTTCTTTAGACATGATCTAACTCCGCAGCCAGATTTGAGTAATGCTCAGACTCACCAACTAATAACTGGTGAATTTGTTCATCATTTAACTTTTCGTTGATAATCTTGCAGGCTATGGCATCAAAGCGAGATGAAAATTTGTCATACATAATTTTGCGTTCATCTTCACGAATAGCTTTAATACTGATAACAACAGCGGAGTAATCACGCTCTTTTGTCGCAGGGTCAAAGCCGATTAAAGGTAACTCAGTGGTTTTACCCATACTTCGCCCTTTAATAACTATTTTTCTTTTCTCTATATTTTTCATACTCAAAACCTCGAATTTAGAATGTAAAAATCCCTGACGCGCTAACGTCATTAATTTTGTTTCTTTACCTTAAATAGGCATGGCGATATGTTTAGGGAATAGCGCCGTAAGTGCTTTAATTTGATTTATTGCTGAAATAATTGATTGCATTTCCTCTTTATTAAATTCTTCAAAACCTAAATGATGTTTATCACTATTAATTTCGGCTAAATAAAGAATCATATTAAGCATTCTCTCATCACTTAATCTTAGATACTCAATAAATCCGGAAAGCTCTTTATTATCTGGACATTCTTTATTTGAATGAAAAACGGTTGTCCTTAATTGAGCAGCTTTATTCAACTCATTCACGCGATATTCTAAGCTGTCACCGTGATTTTCGTAGTGCCTAGTTGTTACATTCTTTACTGGCACATCATCAGTTTTCACATTATCGAGTGATTCAATAAGCTTTTTTGTTTTAACTAACTCAATTGCCGTAGTTCCCATGTTCTATATCAACCCCCTAAAATGGGATGTTATCATCCATTGGAATATCACTCATGCAGTGTATACCTTTGCCTCTTGTCCCCAATACACTTTCATTGCAAGCCTCTCTTATGTCACTACTTAGCTCACAGATAATAAAATCAACATCTAGAGGACTTAAACCATATGTAACCATGGCTTTATTCATGACGGATATAATATCTTGCTTAATATCATGCTTTGCTGCTGATAACGCACGTAGTCTTTTAAGAATACTAAACTCATCAGAGCATGCAGTTTTTGTTTTATTAAATTCTTTTGGTTCTGACATTTCTATTTTGATTTCCATTTTTAACCCTCACTATTATTTAATAGCTGCCGAGAATAAATATAAAAAGAATAAAACACCGCCAATCATTAAAATTTTATCCATTAACGATAATTGGCGTTTTTTATTTCGTTTGTGTTCATTAAATGATGAACTCTTTAATTTATGTTTGTGTTGCTGAAATTGTAATTGAGTCATTTTATTAACCCTTTATTAGTGGATAGAATGGCAATTCATCGATAATTACAAATAATGAATCTATATATTTCTTTGCATCACTCATTGAATCAAATAAACCGAATGAATCATCATTTCGTTGAACGTGATAGCGGGTTACTGGATTCATCGTTTTAGCCGGTAACTTAACGATTAGAAAACCACGATATTTAAAACTGTGAGTTGAGATTTGTTCAGCTTTCATATTACAAGCCCACCCAAAGCAACCATGCATCCCTTTGCTCTTTTGGTCTATTCAAAAATGCATCACGCATTGCGCGGTTGAATTCAGGAATATAAACCCAGTTTTCACCACGCGTTTTAACATCCCCGTCACTGTCTGGATTTTGCCAAACAATCAATGGCAGTTTGTTTCTATCAACCATGTTTTTTACCGCAGCTTCACTTTTCCCTATTAAATCAGCGAATTTTTTATAAGGAACCGCATCAACTGGATAATGAACTTGCAAATACTTTTCTAATTCTTTACCGCTCATATGGCATAATCCCCTCTTGTGGATGCTTATAGTCGCTTACCTAGGCAATTATAAGCCTTACTTCACTTTCACGGTAGCAATTGCTACCCCTTGCAATCGATAATAGGGTAATAGGTACAACCATGTCAATATCATTAGGTGAAAAAATCAGGATGATTAGAGAGGCTGAAAACTTAACTCGTGCAGATTTTTGCTCTTTAACAGGTATTCCGGAAGGCACGCAAAAATTTTATGAAACTGGAAGACAAGAAATTAGTGGAAAGACACTACCTAAAATAACAACTCACCCCAGATTTGAAAAATATATCATGTGGTTAATGGCTGATAAAACAAACGAGGCGTTAGGACAAATTAGTCCAACTCTCTCCCCTGATGGGCAAGATGTTCAAACATTACCCCGCTCAGATCGGAAAACTGGCTAACAATACATACTGATTTACTTGATTGGATTGATAACAATTCAATATGCCACATCGGAGGGCTGCAATATGCCAATTAAAAAAACCGATGATGGTCGATATATGGTGGACATTAGACCTCTTGGACGGAAAGGAAACCGGATCAGGAAAACATTTGATAAAAAATCAGAAGCGATTGCCTTTGAACGTTACACAATGGCAAATGCTAAAAAAGCGGGAACGAAAGCAGATAGGCGGCTTTTAAGTGATCTATTGGAACTTTGGTGGCTTTATCATGGCCAAACAACTGAAAATGGTTCGATAGAGAAAAGACAACTTAAAAAAACAATTAAGTTTCTTGGTGACCCCGCAATTAACAGATTGAATAAACAAGTATTACTTGAGCATCGTAGTGATAGGTTACTAAGTGGAACAAGTGCGGCGACTATTAATCGCGATATGTATCGTTTATCAGGCATGATTTCTACACTCAAAAAGCTTGAGGTGTTTAATGCAGATAATCCACTTAACGGCTTGCCACCACTCAAAGAAACACCACCAGAAATGGCTTTCTTAACTCATGATGAAATTAGTTTATTGCTATCCCAGCTATCATCAGAAGAAAAGAAAATCGCAATATTTTGTATGAGCACAGGCGCAAGGTGGGGAGAGGCAGCAACACTACAGAGTAAACAAGTAAAAAATGGGCGAGTTACTTTTCTAAAAACTAAAAATGGGAAATCACGCATAGTTCCTATTTCTGAGGAATTAGAAAAGGAGATAAAAACTAAGCAAACCGGCTTATTGTTTGATGTTGATTACGAAAGTTTCAGGCTGAAACTAAAAGCTGTTAAACCTGATTTGCCAGACGGTCAAGCTACGCACGTTCTTAGGCATACTTTCGCAAGTCACTTTATGATGAATGGTGGCAATATTGTTGCGCTGCAACAAATATTAGGTCACGCCAATATTCAACAAACAATGGCTTATGCTCACTTAGCCCCTGATTATTTGCAATTTGCTATTACCTTAAATCCATTAAATGGGGGTATTAGTATTTAAGCATCAATAGGCGTTCAAAGTGTCCACGGACTGTCCACACTTATGATTTTTCGTGACTTTTATGGACGCCTAACGAAAACAATATCACACTGATAAATAAAGGATTTATTTATTTTTGAGATAAAAAAAAGCCCCTAACAGGGGCTATAAAAGACAGGGATGGTGTCTATGGCAAGGAAAAACTTCACTTATTGCTACTTCACTACTTACTATGGAACTCAGGATATGAAACTAACTAACTTGCATTACTACGGGTACTAACAACTAAACTTACTGAAACTGCATCGCTTGAAATTCCGACATTTTGTATTGCTGCATTTCTTGTTGGTGAATATGTTCAAGCTCTGTTTTCTGTTCTGGCGTTAATAACTGGTACAATTCATGGTGAATTCGAGCCATTTCAACACGTTGTTCCAATTCTTTTTGCATTCGTTTTTCAAGCTCTTCACGAACCGCTTTGTCATCAAAGCTATCCGCTATAATTAATTTGTGCAGTGCTTCACGTTCTTTAACTAAAGCAGTGTTATCAACATGATAATGGCGCTGTGTTGCCATTAAATCGCGTAATTGCTGACGCTGTTTTTCATTTAACGTGATACCATTAAACATAAAGGTACTGGCACGTTCTTCACTGCTAGATAACTCATGATGTTGGAAAGGCACAACCGCATGGCCCGTTGGCGCTGTTGGCCCAGACTGCATCTGTAACATCAAAGGTGTTGAACTTTCATTTGCAGCACTTTTTGGTTCTTCTGCAAAAGCAACCGCTGGCCCGAACACAAACGCAGAAGCTAAAACTAACATTGCGGTTTTATGTACTGTATTATGTACTTTGCTATGCGTTGTTCTCAGCATTTGACACCTTGTCTCCGAACTGTGCTCGTGATTCAATGTGAACAAATATACACCTGTGGCTGCAAACTAGCGTCAGAGCATGTAAAAGAACGTAAAGTCATGGAATCGTACAGATTGTTATCGTATTTTGGCAGTTGGAGGACTTAAAAAATGCATAAAATCCTATTAGTTGATGACGACCGTGAACTCACGTCGCTATTAAAAGAACTGCTGGAAATGGAAGGTTTCAATGTTGTCATCGCCTATGATGGTGAACAGGCATTACAACAAATTGACTCATCCATTGACCTGTTACTGCTTGATGTCATGATGCCGAAAAAAAATGGTATTGAGACATTAAAAGAACTGCGCCAAATCCATCAGACCCCCGTTATCATGTTAACGGCTCGCGGTAGTGAGTTAGATAAGGTTCTGGGCCTAGAATTAGGTGCAGACGACTATCTACCTAAACCGTTCAATGACCGTGAACTGGTCGCGCGTATTCGCGCTTTATTACGCCGTTCTAACTGGAGCGAGCAAACTCAAGGCGACAATAGCAATACCCCTGTTTTACAAGTTGATAAACTGCAACTTAACCCAGGTCGCCAAGAAGCCAGCTTTGATGATGAAATTTTGGACTTAACAGGCACCGAATTTACGTTGTTATATCTGCTCGCACAGCACCTAGGCCAAGTGGTTTCTCGTGAACACCTTAGCCAAGAAGTACTTGGTAAGCGCTTAACACCGTTTGACCGTGCTATTGATATGCATATTTCAAACTTACGTCGCAAACTTCCAGAACGCACTGATGGCCAGCCGTGGTTTAAAACCTTACGTGGCCGCGGATACTTAATGGTTTCTGCCACATGATCAACAGCTTAACCGCAAGGATCTTCGCGATCTTCTGGTTTACCCTCGCACTAGTATTAATGCTAGTGCTGATGGTGCCCAAGCTCGACTCTCGGCAAATCACCGTCCTTATGGAAAGTGAACAACGCCAAGGGGAGATGCTTGAACAGCATATTGAAGCCGAACTCGCACAAGCTCCGATGAACGACCTACTTTGGTGGCGGCGTATTTCTAACGCCATCAAAAAATGGGCGCCTCCTGGCCAACGCTTAATTATCGTCACCAGTGAAGGCCGTGTGATTGGCGCAATGCCAAGTGAAATGCAGGTGATACGTAACTTTATTGGGCAGTCCGATAACGCGGATCACCCGAAAAAGAAAAAATATGGACGAGCCGAAATTCTCGGGCCATTCTCCATTCGTGATGGGGAAGACCACTACCAGCTGTATTTAGTTCGCCCAGCAAGCAGCCCACAATCTGACTTTATTAACTTATTGTTTGATAGGCCTTTCTTATTACTGATCGCCACAATGCTGATCAGTGCCCCGTTATTATTATGGTTATCTTGGAGCCTTGCCCGCCCCGCTCGTAAGTTAAAAATGGCGGCAGACGATGTAGCGAAAGGAAATTTACGGCCACACCCAGAGCTAGAAGCCGGCCCACAAGAGTTCTTGTCTGCGGGAAATAGCTTTAACCAGATGATCAGTGCCCTTGATGGTATGGTTAGCGCCCAGCAACGCTTAATCTCTGATATTTCTCATGAACTACGGACTCCACTGACACGTTTGCAACTGGCAACAGCCTTATTACGCCGTCGCCATGGTGAAAGTAAAGAGCTAGAACGCATCGAAACCGAGACCCATCGCCTAGATAGCATGATTAACGATTTACTGGTGTTATCCCGTAGCCAGCACAAAAACGAGATCTTGCGTGAAAATATCAAAGCCGATGAACTTTGGGGCGATATCTTAGATGACGCTAGCTTTGAAGCCGAACAGATGAACAAAACCCTCGAGGTCACTTCTCACCCTGGGCCTTGGCCGTTATATTGCAACCCTTCCGCTGTCGGTAGTGCATTTGAAAATATTGTGCGTAACGCATTACGTTATTCACATACGCACATTGCTGTTGATTTCAAAGAAGAAAATAACGGTATTTTAATCACTGTCGATGATGATGGCCCGGGTGTTAGCCCTGCTGACCGCGAGCACATTTTCCGCCCGTTCTACCGCACAGATGAAGCTCGAGACCGAGAAACAGGTGGAACTGGCTTAGGCCTTGCAATTGTTGAAACCGCAATAACGCAACATAAAGGTTGGGTTAAAGCGGATGATAGCCCATTGGGTGGTTTAAGGTTACAAATCTGGTTACCTGAGCACGGACGTTAGCCCCCTCCTAAACCTAGGCCTTCTTTTAAAAGAGAAGGCCTTTGATATTTACCCACAAAATAAATCTAGCGCCTAGAATGTTCTTATATTGCACCTAAAACCCATAATCCCTAAACAAAATACTAATATATAACTCCATTTATAGCGTATTTTTCATTCAATATAAAAATAATCAGCAAGATAAAAAAAAATTATTAATATATAACCCCAAACATATACATATTGTTTTATATCTTAATATGTTACTAAATCCTATACCTTGCATGTTTATCTGATATTCTGTTTTACCTAGTTAAAGTGTGATGATTTCTATTTTCATAGAAGGCACAGAAGCCCAACCTAATAGCTATTTTGATACTTATAATAATAGGCTGCTAATAATCATATTTTAATTTTATTTATAGGTTTTATTTACCTATTCAGTATTAGGCGAACTCAACTTCAAATGGATTTATCAATGAAAAATTTCAAGCTCACCAAGCTAGCAATACTTGCTGTCCTCGGTGCTATAAGTGCACAAAGCGTTGCAGGGGGATTAGTTCTACCAGATAACAACTTACGTAGTGACCTTGCTTGGCTTTCTGAACGCAACGTTATCCAAATTAGCTTATCCACTTGGCCGCTGTCCCAAGAAGAGATCACCCGCTCTTTAAATAATGCCAATATTACGAATAGCGAGCAAGAAGCTATTATTCAGCGCATTAAAAAGAACCTCGACCGTAAGAAAAACAGCGTTCAACTCGAAACTCACTTTGCATCTAGCCATAACTCCATGCCACAAGGCTTTGCCCAAAGTGAATATAGTGACATTCGCTATACCGTTTCAGGCAACTACAGCACTGACGATGTAGACTTAAACCTGACGGCTAATGGCGAACGGGCTTTACGCGTTGAAAATGGCTCTGACTACAACCTCAACGGCTCATATGGTGGTGTAAAAATTTGGAACCAATGGGTATCCTTTGGTGAAATCCCACAATGGTGGGGACCAGGCCACGATGGTAGCTTAATTCGTACCGATGCGGCTCGCCCTGTTACTGGCTTCTTAATTCAACGTGCTGACCAAAGCCCATTTGAAACTCCATGGCTTTCTTGGATTGGTTCGTGGCAATACCAGCTCACCGCAGGGCAAATCAAACAATATTCTTCCCAACCCAACACTAAACTGATTGGTTTACGCATGACCATGAACCCAACTGACTTCTTCGAACTCGGTGGTTCTCGCGTAGTCATGTGGGGAGGCGATGGCCGCCCTAATAACTGGAACTCTTTCTGGAACGCGATGGGCGGTAGGGATAATACTGGTGACTATAACGATGACCCAGGTAACCAGTTGGCAGGCTTAGACTTCAAACTAAAACTTTATCCATTAATTGACATACCCGTCAGTTTCTACGGCCAAATGGTGGGTGAAGATGAAGCCAACCTTTTCCCATCGAAAAACGCCTTCATGGGCGGTATCGAAGGTTACCACACCTTATGGGGCCAACCACTAAATTGGTATATTGAAGGCGCGAATACCCATACTGAGTGGGACAAAGACGGCGTAATGTATCGCCACTTTATCTACAAAAATGGTTATTACCAACAAGGTGCATCACTAGGCCACGCGATGGGCGGCGACGGACGCATGCTCACAACCAAAGTGGAATACACTCTCGATGATGATAACCGTGTTAGCACCCGCCTAATGTATGCGAAGGTGAATAAATCTAACTTTGATGGCAACAAGTTATTCCCTAAATCAGAAACCATCAAAGGCGTTGATTTCGGTTGGTGGCACAACTTTGACTATGACATCAGCACTGATGCGAAGGTTTGGGTGTCTAAAACTGATTACGAAACACGCAATGATATAGGCGCAGCCGTTACAGTAAACGTGCCGTTTAAGTGGTAGTTGGCACCAATTAAGCATATTTAAACAAAAATGGGTTATGTTCTTAGCATAATCCATTTTTTTATCCCCTTAGCATTATTATTTTAGTTAAAAATATATTACCCGTATAATTCCAATCAATACCCAAGTGAATTAATATAATCAATTAAGTATTTTATTAATCTATTGTTACTCTCAATTGGGATAAATTTGGATATATAAGCATCTTACTTTTATTAAACCCACACTAAAGGCAATGATATATAAAGAATAACTTAACTTAAATATATAATCACGTACAAAGCGTAAGAATAGGATTATAACCTGATAATTTAAAATAATTTATTTCATTGCTACTCCTACTAGGACTATTCCCTAACACTATCACAGTGATAGTCAGTAACTAGCTTTAATGGTATTATTAAGCGCTTTTTACTTGACCAAATAAATGCTGAAGCATACCCTTGGTCGGCTAAAAAACAATAAGCTTTGCTTATCAATTGAACAAGTTAGCAAAAAATGCAATGTTTTCAATTGATAAGTATGCATTTACAATTTCAATGGTGCTCTGGGACCCGACAACCCAGTGCGGTAGCTATGGGTGTTTACTGCCTCTGCCATACATCATATTTAATAATAGGATATAGGAGAATAAAATGTCTGATTTACGTGCTCTAATTATAGAGCTATATCATGAAGCTCTTGAAGCTACAGATGCAACATTAATTGGTGAACTTGGTGATGATACTATTTTACTAGAGAGCGGTCTCGATTCTTTAGGCTTTGCTATTTTAGTTGCTAGATTAGAAGAAGAATTAAATTATGACCCTTTTTCTATAATGGAGAATGCAGTTTACCCAAATACATTTAAAGAATTTGTTGATATTTATATAAAAAACAAACCGGAATAAAATTAATGGCATTATTTGACTATATAAATAATTTTGATAACGATAAAAAATTATTTAAAACCCCAAATAAAACTGAAACTATTCTTTCTTTAAAGAAAGAAAGAGAGTCATTAAAATCATTTCTATACAAAATAAGAAACAAAAAAATAGCTTTAAATTTTAATGACGATCTAAATATTGCAAAGTGGTTATTTTTCCTAGATGGTATTGTTTCAAGAATCACTATTCTACCTTATGAATCAGTGTTAGATAAACAAAGTGATTTTATTAAAAAATCCGAAACAGATTTTTTAATAACTGAATCTGATGATAGTGGGAAAAATGTTATAAATATAAATTTACTTGACGAGTATAGTAATGAATCATTCGATTTTGATCAAAACATTGATACCGAATGGGTTATTACAACATCAGGTACGACAGGAACACCTAAATTAGTAAAGCACACACTATCGAGTCTAACTGCAACTGTAAAAAATAGTGATTCAAAAGAAAATACAAATATTTGGGGATTACTCTATGGCTTGCAACGCTTTGCTGGTATTCAAGTTTATTTACAATCTGTAATATCAGGTAATTTATTAGTTATTCCTCAGCACCTATCACTTCCCGATGAAATTAACTTTTTCAATCAAAATAATGTTACATGTTTATCTGCCACCCCAACATTATGGCGTAAATTATTAATGCTCCCCGAAGCACGACTACTACCATTAAGAGTTATTACGTTAGGTGGAGAAATAGCTGACAGCAATATATTAAAAGCATTATCTGTACAATTCCCAAACGCTAAAATACGACATATTTATGCATCCACAGAAGCAGGAGTTGGTTTTTCCGTTACTGATGGCCAAGCTGGATTCCCAATAAGTTATTTTGAAAAGATGTCATTAAAAATTAGCAATGAAAATACTTTGCTGATTAAATCAAACGCTACGTATTCCGGCTATATTGGCTCTGAAAAAACAGAAGAAAATGATGGATTTATAGATACCGGTGATTTAGTAGAAATAAGAAATAATCGCTGCTATTTCTTAGGTAGATCTAACGGTAGCATTAATATTGGTGGAAATAAGGTTCAGCCAGAACAAATTGAGAGAATAATACTGTCTTTTCCTGGAGTACTACTTGTCAGTGTCTCAGCTAAAAAAAGCTCCATAATGGGAAGTTTAGTGCAAGCTAGCTTAGTCGTTGACCCATCAATTGAAGACACTAAAAGCTTTATTTCTAACTTAAAAAATTATTGCAAAGCTAACTTAGAAGATTTTATGGTACCCACATTCTTTAAGATTGTTAATGATTTAAAAATAAATGCAACGGGCAAGGTATTAAGAAATGAATAAATTAGTTTTGGTTACTGGCGCTACTAGAGGATTAGGTTTGGGCATTGTAAAAGCCTTGCTAGAATCTAATTATAAAGTTATCGCGACAGGAAGAAATAAAACAGCTGAGATTGATGGCCTTTTAATAAATAATCCTGATAATTTTAATTTCGAAAGCTTTGACCTCTCACAGTCATCTGAGATTAAAAATTTTATATCCGATATAGTCAAAAGATATGGTCGTCTCTATGGACTAGTTAATAATGCAGCACTAGGTCATGACGGTGTACTTGCAACAATGCATGAGAGCCAGATAAGTGAACTACTCAAAGTTAATGTAGAGGCCCCTATTCTGTTAGCTAAATATGCTAGTAGGGGAATGTTAATAAATCAGGCAGGAAGAATAATTAACATTTCATCTATTATTGCAACCACTGGATTTAATGGTTTATCTGTTTATGGTGCATCTAAATCAGCATTAAATGGATTTACTAAATCGTTATCTCGTGAGTTAGGAAAAGCAAATATCACAGTAAATAGTGTCTCCCCCGGATATATGTCAACAGATATGACTAATTCTCTTCAAGGTGATAAATTAGCTTCTATAGTACGCCGTAGTCCTATGAAGAAATTAGCAGGTACAGATGATGTAGCTAGAGCAGTTTTATTTCTTATGGATGAGAATTCAAATATGATCACAGGTACAACAATTACCGTTGATGCCGGAAGCACTGCTTAATGTGCTAAATGATAATAAGCTAATATTAAAACTGGCGATGTTTTATGACACTAAAATTAGAACGTTTTTCAACAGAAAATACCGACTTAGTTCTTTCATGGCGAAACCTACAGGAAGTTAGAAATAACTTTTTAGATGATCACATCATCAGTAAAGAAGAACATTTAAGTTTTTTAGAGTTATTAAAAAATAATGAAAAAAAGCATTACTTTATATTAAAAATTAACGAAATGCCTATTTCTGTTATGTATATTGAACTTATTGATAACAAAAATAGCATCTATTGGGGATGTTATATTGGTAATAGGGAAGCTATTTTTCCAGGCCTTTTTCCTATAATGATAGCAATATGCAGCAAATTTGCATTTCAAAAATACAAGTGTGAAAAAATAAAAAGTGACGTTTTAAGCCATAACTTAGCGCCACAGCATATGAACAAATTTCTAGGTATTAAAAAGATAAATGAACGTATGCTTGAATCTAATAAATTATGTTTTGAATATGAAATATCTAGAAAAGACTGGGAAGATATAGAAAAAAAAATCAATAAAATTATAACGAAACAACAACAAAAAATGCTTGACGATTTAGATATTTTTTTAATTTAATTTATAGTCTATTTATCAAAAACAATATATTTACGGTGAAAAAATGTTAAACAATAAAAGTGTGCTTATTACTGGTGGAACAGGATCATTCGGGAAACAATTTATAAAAACTATTCTTCAAAGATACCCAAACGTAAAAAAAATCATTATTTTTTCGCGTGATGAACTAAAACAGTTTGAATTAAAGCAACAGTATCCCGCAGCTATCTATCCACAGTTACGTTTTTTCATTGGTGATGTACGTGATCGCAATCGTATGATTCAAGCATGTGAAGGTGTCGATGTTATCATCCATGCTGCTGCTATCAAACAAGTTGATACTGCTGAATATAACCCTACAGAATGCATCCGTACAAACATTGATGGTGCAGAGAATGTAATTCAAGCAGCACTTCAGTGTGGTGTAAAAAATGTTGTTGCTCTCTCAACAGATAAAGCTTGTGCTCCTATCAATCTTTATGGTGCAACCAAATTAGCTTCAGATAAATTATTCACTGCAGCAAATAATATCAAAGGCTCAAAAGACATTAAGTTCAGTGTCGTTCGTTACGGAAATGTAATGGGCTCTCGTGGCTCTGTTATTCCATTTTTCTTAAGTAAATGCAAGGAAGGTGTACTTCCAATTACACATGAAGAGATGACTAGATTCAATATTTCCCTTCAAGATGGCGTAAATATGGTCATGTATGCATTAGAAAATCATTTAGGTGGTGAAATTTTTGTTCCTAAAATTCCATCATATAGAATACTTGATATCGCTAAAGCAATTGCTCCTGATTGTAAAATTGAGGTTGTTGGTATTCGTCCTGGCGAAAAATTGCATGAGGAAATGATAACAGATACTGACGCATTAAATACTATCGATTTCGGTAAATATTATGCAATTCTTCCTTCTGTATCATTCACTTATAGTGAAGATGAATATCTGACTCACCATAAGGCTCAAAAAGTACCATTCGGTTTTAAATATAATTCAGGAACAAATGCTGAGTGGGAATCGATTGAAAGCCTACGAGAATTAATTAAAACCCATGTCGATCCCAATTTCACTGTGTGAGAAATAATATGATCCCTTATGGTAAACAAGAAATAACTCAACAAGATATTGATTCGGTTGTTGATGTATTAAAATCAGATTTTTTGACACAAGGCCCTCAGGTACCTTTATTTGAGAGCAAACTAATAGAACATACGAATGCAAAATATGCACTAGCGGTGAATAGTGCGACCTCAGCCCTGCATATTGCATGCCTAGCTGTAGGATTAGGCAAGGGCGACTGGTTATGGACATCACCGATCACTTTTGTAGCATCGTCTAATTGTGGGCTGTATTGTGGGGCACAAGTAGATTTTATAGATATAGATCCAAAAACCTATAATTTATGCCCTAAAAAACTCGAGGAAAAATTAATTATAGCTGAGCAAAATGGCACATTACCAAAGGTTGTAATACCTGTTCACTTATGTGGCCAGCCATGTGATATGAAAGCTATCCATAAACTTGCTCAAAAATATGGTTTTTATATTATTGAAGATGCATCCCATGCTATCGGAGGAAAGTACCACAACAAACCTATCGGAAATTGTGAGTACTCAGACATTACTATTTTTAGCTTCCACCCTGTTAAAATAATTACAACCGCTGAAGGCGGAGCAGCAGTAACTAACAGTAAAGAATTCGCCGATAAAATGTCTTTATTACGTAGTCATGGCATTACACGTGAAGCATCTATGATGGAAGGTGAATCCCACGGAGATTGGTACTACCAACAAATTGACTTAGGTTTTAATTACCGGATGACTGAATTACAAGCCGCTTTAGGGGTCAGCCAAATCCAAAAATTAGATCACTTCGTTGAAAAACGGCATAAATTAGCTAACAGATATAATACTCTTTTAGCTGATTTACCTATAACGTTGCCATATCAATTAGAAGATACTTATTCAGGATTACATCTTTATGTTATTCGATTAAATCTAAACAAAATAACATTAACTCACAAAGCTGTTTTTGACGCTTTGCGGGCAAAAGGAATCGGTGTCAACCTACACTATATCCCTATATACACACAGCCATATTATAAAAAAATGGGTTTTAAGCTCGAAAATTTTCCTGAATCAGAACAATATTATCGAGAAGCAATATCGTTACCGATGTTTCATTCTATGACTGAAGAGCAACAAAATATGGTGGTGCAAACATTGTCCAACATACTGAATGGGTAACATATGAACATAGCCATTATTCCTGCTCGTGGTGGTAGTAAAAGAATACCTCGAAAAAATATTAAGCTTTTTCATGGTAAACCTATAATCGCCTATTCAATCGAAGCAGCAAAAAACTCTGACTGTTTTGATAGGATTGTAGTTTCTACCGATGATATTGAAATTGCTAATGTTGCCAAGCATTATGGCGCCGAAGTACCTTTTATGCGTTCTACAGATTTATCGGATGACTTTACAGGAACTAGCGCTGTAGTTGCCGATAGCTTAAAGCGTTTGAATATCGGTCATGGAAGTGTATGTTGCATCTATGCAACTGCGCCATTTATTACACCTAAAACCATCAATAACGGCTTAAATAAATTAGTTGACAATGATGCTGATTTTTCTGTGACTGTAACATCATTTCCTTTCCCTATCCAAAGAGCAATGAAAATCAACCAAGATGGTATGCTGCTTTTTAATGAGCCAAATCACTTAATGACTCGCTCACAAGATTTGCCTGAAATGTACCATGATGCAGGGCAAATTTATTGGGGAAAAGCTCAAGCATTCTTAGAAAATAGAGCTGTATTTTCAGGGACAACCATACCAATCATACTACCTCGGTATTTAGTTCAAGATATTGATACCCTTGAAGACTGGGCTCGCGCTGAGGCTATGTATCAAGTATTAAACTCTCAGGGAGTGTTTGAGTGCAAATAGTAATACGTGCAGATTCTGGTTTCGAAATCGGCACTGGACATATGATGCGCTGTTTAACATTAGCAAATACTTTGCGTAATAATGGCCACGATATTTTTTTTGTTAGTAAACCTCACACTGGGAATATAATCGACAAAGTTAAACAAAATAATTTTGATTATGCAACGCTAACCATAAATGATACTCCATATGATGACCTCTATCATTCTCGTTGGCTAGGCAGCAGCCAAATGGATGATGCAATGCAGACAGTTGGAATTATAAATCAATGTATTAAAAAGTCGGTTGATTTAATTATTGTTGATCATTACGCAATTGATCACCGGTGGGAAGAAATACTTAAACAACATACAAAAAGAATTCTAGTCATTGATGACCTTGCTGACAGAAAACATAATTGTGATTACCTACTTGATCAAACATTTATGCGTACTAAACAAGATTATCAGTCACTTTTACCTAAAGATTGCCAATTAATGTTAGGCTCTCAATTTGCGCTTTTAAGACCAGAATTTATTAAACCATTAGAATTAATTCAACAAATAAGATTAAAATCTAAGAACCAAATGGCAACGCATATTTTAGTCATGATGGGGGGAACGGACCCCTTGAATGTTAGTGCTAAAGTACTTGATGCCTTACTCCTAGATAAAAAAAATAAAAAAATCACCGTAGTTCTTGGCCCTACAGCCCCCCATTACGATTCAGTCAAAGCATATTGTGAGCATGATAAACGTATTACAATCATGTCTGATATTTCAAATGTTGCAGAATTAATGCTTAGCCATGATATTTGTATTGGTGCAGCTGGAACAACGTCATTAGAAAGATGTTCTATGGGACTTCCTAGCATCTTAGTAGCATTCGCTGAAAACCAAATACCGATTTTAACAATGCTTGGGAACTTTGGCGCAGTAATAGTATTTACCTTAGAAGATTCTCATGAGCAAATACTCAGTAAGCTTAATTATCTAAGAACCCCTGAAAACTACCAAAGAATGACTGAAAGGTGTCTTGAGGTTTGTGATGGTAAAGGTGTAAAAAAAGTCATTGATATATTAACAACATAACCACACAAAAGCTTATTGAAATCCTCCAAACTTATATCAGCATAAACTATATAAACCCGAGATATACTGAGTATGAACCAAAATAATTATGTAATTGCGACGATAAAATCTTGGAATATAGATTATTTCAATAAAGTAAAAGAAACCCTTCCCGGGGTTTGGCACTTAGTTACTGATGTTCAAGAACTTTCTGTCGAATATTTAGAAAAAATAAATCCTCGTTACATTTTCTTTCCACATTGGAGCTGGATAGTTCCTAGTACAATCTTAGAACGGTGGGAATGTGTTTGCTTTCATATGGCAGATGTTCCTTATGGTCGAGGTGGAAGCCCGTTACAGAATCTAATTACCCGCGGACATAAAGAAACTAAGCTAAGTGCTTTAAGAATGGTAAATGAACTTGATGCTGGTCCTGTTTATAAAAAAATTTCCCTCTCACTTGATGGCAGCGCACAAGAAATTTTTAATCGTGCATTACCATTAGCATTTGACTTAATTAAAGATATCGCAATAGCTGAACCAACTCCTCATGAACAAATCGGAGATGTTGTTCTGTTCAAAAGAAGAACACCAGCTCAAAGCGAACTTCCGTCCAGTGGAGAATTAACTAAAGTATATGATCATATCCGTATGCTTGATGCTGAAACTTACCCAAAAGCATTTTTAATGTACGGTGATTTCAAACTAGAATTTGAACATGCAAAATTAAATGAATATGGGCAATTAATAGCACAAGTAAAATTCATTGCTAATGAACAGAGCAAATAATATGAAAGAAATTTATATCGATGGCCGTGCAATTGGCCCAAATCACAAGCCGTATATCATTGCGGAGCTTTCAGCAAATCATAATGGTTCTATTGATAGAGCGCTTGAAACTATAGTAATGGCGAAGAATGCGGGGGCCGATGCAATTAAATTGCAAACCTACACACCTGACACAATGACGCTAAATTGTAATAACCCTGATTTTCAAATCGAGGGAGGACTGTGGGATGGCTACAATCTATATGATTTATATAAATGGGCTCATACCCCTTACGACTGGCACAAAGCAATGTTTGCAAAAGCACGAGAAATAGGAATCACTGTATTCTCAACACCATTTGATGAAAGTGCAGTTGACCTTCTTGAAGAACTTAATGCTCCCGCTTATAAGATCGCATCATTTGAACTTACGGATTTACCACTAATCAAACGTGTTGCCCAAACTGGTAAACCAATGATTATGTCAACCGGAATGGCAAACTATGATGAAATCGCTGAGGCTGTAAAAACCGCTCGTGAAAATGGTTGCAATGAACTCGTAGTACTGCATTGCATTAGTGGGTACCCTGCTCCTGTAGAGCAAGCAAACCTTGCAACGATTCCAGACATACAAAGTAAATTTAATTGTATCGTCGGCCTTTCCGATCATACTTTAGGCACGGCAGTATCCGTTGCCTCTGTTGTACTAGGCGCTAGTTTAATTGAAAAACATGTAACACTTAGCCGAGAAGATAAAGGGCCCGATTCTGCATTCTCTTTAGAGCCTCATGAATTAAAAGTACTTTGTGAAGACACAAAATCCGCATGGGAAGCGATTGGGAAAGCAAGCTATGAATGTAAACCTGCTGAAGTTGCCAATACAAAATATCGCCGTTCAATATATTTTGTCAATCCACTTAAAGCTGGTGAAACGATAACCGAATCTGATATCCGAAGAGTCAGACCTGGCTTTGGCCTACCACCTAAACACTTTGAAGAACTCATCGGAAAGCAAGTTAAAATTGATGTCGAATTTGGTACTGCAACCTCTTGGGATATAATAGAACATGACTAAAACTATTTTAGTAGTTGCTGCTCATTCCGATGACGAAGCTCTTGGTTGTGGTGGTACTATCGCTAAACACGTCGATAATGGTGATAATGTATACGTTATTTTCATGACAAATGGCGTAGCGTCAAGGGTATCAACCAACACTAATGATATAGATAACCGTTACCTCGCTTCAGAAAAAGCACTTGAAGTACTTGGCGTAAAAGATGTTTTTCGATTTGATTTTCCTGACAATAAAATGGATTCAATCCCTCGATTAGATATTGCACAGAAAATTGAATCGGTAATTGCCAAAATTTCACCAACAATTGTTTATACTCATTTTTCTGGGGATTTAAACGTTGATCACCAAGTAACAAATAAAGCAGTTTTAACTGCTTGTCGTCCTCAAGAATGGTGCTCAGTAAAAGAAATTTACTGTTTTGAAGTTTTATCCTCAACGGAATGGAATAGTAAGTCCATTAGCGCATTTTTACCGCAAAAAATTGTTGATATATCTGAGCAATGGCAAAGAAAAAAATTATCACTAGAGTGTTATCAAGAGGAAATGCGCTCAGCTCCTCATAGCCGTAGTTTTGAGTCTGTCGAAGCTTTGGCATTATTAAGAGGAGCAACTCATGGCTTACATTATGCAGAAGCATTCTATATTGAAAGGGTTATAAGTTAATTATTGTTAACTCACTTAATATTTATAAGACAAAAATACCCTCATTACATAACATGAGGGTATTTTTAGAATAGAAAAACTTCAACTTTTTAAATTTAGCCAACCGATTTATTCTAAATATAAAATCCAACCAATAAAATGAGTTTAGCGAAAAACACATCAATATATCTTGTTTCTAATATATTAAATGCAGCAATACCTTTTATATTGCTACCAATATTAACAAGATATCTAACACCTTCTGAATATGGCCAAATAGCCATGTTTCAAGTCCTTTTATCTGCCTTAACTACATTTATTGGTCTAAACTCAGTTGGTGCAGCCAATAGAAAATTTTATGACAATGATACTGACGACCAAGTATTAAAAAGTTTTAATGGTAGCTGCATTCAGATCCTGATAATCACTACTCTACTCACTATTTTCCCGATGCTTTTTATTGGTGAGATAATTAGCGAATTTTTATCTATTCCTTTAAGTTGGGTCATAATTGCAATATTGATAAGTACATTAACATTTGTCATAACACTTCGTCTGGGCCAGTGGCAAATAAGAAACCAAGCAAAATTTTTTGGAATACTTCAAGTTAGTAACAGTCTTATTAACATGCTGTTATCTTTATTTCTAGTTATTGGAATGAAACTAGGAGCTTCTGGTAGGGTTGATGCACAACTGATCACTACATTAGCTATTGCAACCATTTCCCTGATTCTTCTTTATAAAGATAAACTATTAGAAATATTTACTTGGAAGCCAGCCCAAATAAAAGAAATTTTATTATTTGGTATCCCCTTAATACCTCATCATATAGGATTTTTTTTACTTAGTTCTGTAGATCGTTTTTTTATCAATAAAGAGATAGGCTTAGCTGAAGCAGGTATTTATATGGTAGCAATTCAATTGAGCTCAGCACTTGCTATTATATTTGATGCTATCAACAAAGCTTTTGTTCCATGGCTATTTAACAAGTTGAAAGAAAATATATATTCAGAAAAGCTAAAAATAGTTAAATATACTTATTTATATTTTTTTACACTAACAATTATTGCATTATTAGCCTTCTTAATCGGACCTATGCTATTTATTTTCATAGCTGGTGACAAGTATTCTCATGGTAGAGAATTAATAGGTTGGCTATGTTTAGGGCAAATTTTTGGTGGAATGTATTTAATGGTGACAAATTATATTTTCTATAGTAAGAAAACTGGCAAATTAGCATTAACTACAATAACAACAGGAATTATTAATGTCATATTATTAATTATTTTCCTCCCTTTATTTGGGCTAATTGGTGCTGCTTATGCTTTTGCTATATCAAAATTCTGTCAATTTATTTTCACTTGGATTATATCCTACAACTCAGTTAAAATGCCTTGGTTAAAAAAAGAGATTTAATTTATGGACTTAGTCATATGTAATACACCATTACAAATTCTACAAATCGAAAACTTAATAAAACAGAAAATAATAAAAGAAAATGATTTTCATTTACTATTTTTTGTATATGGGGAAACAAAAAAGCTAACTTATTACTATAATAGACTGAGCAAGCTAAGTTATAGTAGTTATTATTTTAAATGTACAAACTTTCCATTTTACATACTTAACTTAAGAAAATTATTTAAAGGTAGAAAATATAAAAACATATATACTGCAAGCATTGACAATAAAATTGTTCATTACATTTTAACTTTTTCTGATTTCAATAAAATATTTACTATTGATGATGGGACTGCAAATATATTTAAATCATCAATTTACTATATAGAAAAAAAAACCTATAAAGCATTTATTAGCAAAATAGTACATTTAATCTTAGGATGCAAGTTTGATTTAAAAAAAATCAAAAATAATATAGAAACACACTATACTATTTATCCAAACGTACCTAACATAATAAAAAAAACAAAAAATAATAACTTTATTTTTCCTGTAAAAAAAACACATAAAGAAAAAAAACAGTCAAAAGAAATTAACTTATTCTTAGGTACCGTTTATGATGAAATCACATATAATAAAAAAGAATTAATATTATTAATGACGCAATTTTTTAGTAATAAAGAATTCCACTATATAACTCACCCTAGAGATAATGAGCTTTACTTTGATAACGTCAAATATATTGATAGCCTTAAGTCCTCAGAGGAAATTATTATTGAACTTCTAAATAAATATGACACTGTAAATATCTATGGTTTTAATAGCTCAGCTCAATTTAACTTGATGTATACAGATGGAATTAAAAATCACATAATAGCAAGCGCTCTTATAACTCAATCACTAAAAACCTCAGGCTATTCTTTTATAGAATTAAACTTAGATGAATACCATAAAAAAAATCACAATCTCAATTAAAATAATCTCACATATTCTGCTATTAAATATGATAATAACGAAATAATAAGAGAAGTTAATTAATGAGCATTTACATTAGTACAATCGACTTTTTTAGAGAAGAGTATACTATTTTATTTTTCATTCTATTTCTTTTGGCTTTTTTTAGTTGCTTTAATAAAAACAAACATATAAACAACTCCGCAACTATTTTTATTTCGAGCGTCTATGGTCTCGTAGTTGGGCTTAGAGATATAAAAGTCGGAGCCGATACTGTTAGCTATCATAATATTTTTATAGAAAACAAAATCATACCTGGTGATGTATTCTTTTCTATTTTCACGAAGTTCACTCATTATTTTTTAACATCACCATCTGCATTTATTACTTTATTATCTTTAATTTTCTACATGCTACTTGGTTTATTTTGTATAAAAAAATCAAACTCTCTAGGCAATTCACTTATCTTATTTTTTGGCTTCATATCTGTAGTTTATATGTATGAGGTAGCAACTAATGTTATACGACAAGGAATATCTATTGTTATAGTTTTATTCTCTTTGCTTTACTTAAAAAACAATAAAGTTAAATATTTTTTAGTTTTGCTTTTATCTATGTTAATTCATTTATCAAGTGCTCTATTTGCTATAACGACCTTAATTGCAATAAAAATAAAAATAAAAATTGTAATATTACTCTATATTATAACACTTATTCTATACACCTTTAATATTAGCTTGGTTAGTATTTCAAATATTATTTTCAATTATATTCCAATGATAAAGAACATAGACCCTAGGATTGCCTTCTGGGCTAGCGGTGATGCTTTAGGATACTATCGAATCATAAAATCAGGTATATCTGGTTATATCATTATTAACACATTTTTTATGATTTCTTATTATTTCATGCAGAGAAAATACCCATTACTATTCGAAAATAATTTTATTATTAAGTTATTTATTTTACTTTCATCTTTCTTAGTACTATCAGCAGACTTCCCTTTTCCTGATAGAATAGGTGTTTTATCATGGTTTTTAATCCCATTAATATTTGAACCTATGCTAAGGAAAAGTATTAAGACAAAATTTGCATATGTACTCTTTATGGCTATATTCTTTTTCTTATGGGCATTAATCCGTTCATATTATCAAATATAGAGTGACTAAAATATAAAAATGATTAAAAAACCTTTAATATCAGTTATTATTCCTGTATACAATGTTGAAAAGTATATAGAAAAATCAATTACATCGGTAAAAGAACAAATATATCATAATTTTGAGGCAATAATAATTAATGACGGTTCAACTGATAATTCGATACTAATAGCACAAAAAATAATAGAAAATGATAATCGATTTGTTATTCTAAACAAAGAGAATGGAGGTTTGTCTAGCGCAAGAAACCTAGGTATTAACACATCAATCGGAGAATTTATTACATTTTTAGATAGCGATGATTACTTAGAGCCATCTTTCCTTTATGATATGGTTAAACATATTAATGATGGAGTTGATATAATCTCATGTAATATCAATAATGTATTAGAGAATGGTGAGATCATTTCTCACTTTATATCACCATTCCAAGGGCTATACCTTTCAAAAGATATTTTTGACAGTGCAATTGAGTCAACTAAAATTAGTTGTGTGGCATGGGGAAAGCTTTATAGAAGAACCCTTTTTATTAAAAATAATCTTTTATATAAAGAAGGAATTTTATATGAAGACTTTCCGATCACTTATATTCTTTTCTATCATTCTATTAAGATTTATTTTGTAAAAGAAGCCTTAATTAATTATGTTCAGCGTGATTTATCTATAACAAAAAAATTCAACCCCAAAGTTATTGATGATAGTTACTGGTCTATTTGTGATATGAAACGTTTTTTGAACGAGAAAAATATTTTTCATCAATATGAGGAAAACTTTAACAATGCCTATCTCATTCACTATGTATACAGAATAACAAAACTATCTGTGATGCACGGTCAAAATTTTAATTATTTAAGTAAATTCAAAAAAAACCTGAATAATAATATTTTTACTTTAAAAAATATATTATTACTTTTTAAAAAAAATAAAAAAATTGGGGGCGCCTTGCTCTTATTAAAAGTAAACACACTATTGTTTTACTCACTCGTTAAACTCAAAGCATAGCTTTAACGGAAATATAAAAACCGAACTATATACTTCTTTAATATATAAATAGGTGAACTATTGAAAACAGCAGTTATGATCCAAGCCCACAAAAACTCAAAGTATATTTGTCTCTTAGCAAAAAAAATCCAGATGTTAATTTTTATATCCATGTAGATAAAAAAAGTCAACAAACCTTTGATGAGATTAGTATACAAAACATATCGAATGTTACTTTATTAAAAGAACGCATAAATGTATATTGGGGAGGATATAGCCAAGTAATCGCCACATTAAAGCTATTAAGTTCAGCATTAAAAAACCCTAACAATCAATACTTTCATTTTATTAGCGGCGAGTGTTTCCCCATAAAAAGTTTTAATGAAATCGAGCAGGAATGGAATATTTCCCCAGAAAATAACTATATAGAAAGTTATTTCCATAAAGAAAACAATTGGCGATTAAAAGTTTCAATGCCACATACAGACACTATATTTTTTCGAACTTTTCTTGGTAAAGTTTTAAATAAAACAATAAAACTATCATCTTACATTTTAAAAACATCGAAAATACCCACAAAAAATTACTATTATGGTTCATCATGGTTCTCAATTAATAAAGAATTAGCCAAATTTATAATTGATATAAGTCATTCAACTGAATTTTTTGATATCTTTAAAAGAACCCCCTGTTGTGACGAACACGCACTTCAAATTTTGGTCAGAAATTTTAACATTAAAAATATTGTTAACAATAATAAAAGATTTGTTATTTTTAACGGAAAAGCAAATCCAGAATATGTATCTATCCAAAAAGTATATGAGATAAAAAAATCACAAGACTATTGGTTTATACGAAAACTCGATGAAGACTTATTACTATTTCTACTTAAAAATAATGATTGATATTATAATAGGTTAATTCATGAAAGAAATTTTAAAATTTTCAGTCCTTTTATCTGTGTATATTAATGAAAAACCAGAATATTTAGATCAAGCACTTAGTAGTATTTTAGTATCCCAAACTATCAAGCCTACTGAGATAGTCTTAGTTAAAGATGGGCCATTAACCCCATGCTTAGATGAAATAATAACTGTATGGGAAAATAAATTTCCAAAAGTTTTTAACGTTATCATTTTAGATAAAAATCTAGGTTTAGGTAATGCACTTAATATTGGTTTAAAACATTGTCGGTATGACTGGATTTTTCGTATGGACACAGATGATTACTGTGACCAGGAGCGCTTCCAAAAGCAAATAACGTTTATTCAATCTAATTCTGATATAGTGCTATTAGGTACATGTACCGAGGAGTTTGATATTTCCATGTCGAAATCTATTGGTTTTAGAATAGTCCCTAGCTCACATCAGGAGATATGTAATTATATAAAGAAAAGAAATCCTTTCAATCATATGACAGTTGCTTTTCGTAAAAATATTATTGAAGACATCGGTGGTTACCAACATCATCTGTTTATGGAGGATTATAATCTATGGATTAGAGTTATTGCCGCTGGTTACAAAGTTGCTAACTTACAGGACTGCTTAGTTAGTGTCAGAGGGGGAGATTCTATGGTTAAACGGCGTAAAGGTATAACTTATATAAAAAGTGAATTTCAACTAGCTAAATTGAAAATTGAGAAAGAAATTGATACTCCACTTAATTCATACTTAAACTTTACGCTACGCAGTATCCCTCGGTTATTACCAACTTATATACTTTCAAAAGTATATAAAAATTTAAGAAAATAAAGGTCCAATATGCTAACTATCATTGGTGGTTCCGGTTTTATCGGCACCCGTCTCTCTAATCAGTTAAAATCCCAAAATATCGATTTCAAAATTGTTGATATTCAAAAAAGTGAAGCTCATCCTGAAAAATGGGAATTTGGTGATGTGACCAAACCTGAAACACTTATTGAGCCATTAAAAGGCAGTGATGTTATTATTAATTTATCTGCTCAACATAAAGATAATGTGCACCCAATTAGCCTTTACTATGACGTGAATGTTGATGGTGCTAAAAATGTCTGTGATGTGGCTGAGCAACTTGGCATTAAACATATTGTATTTACCTCTTCTGTTGCTGTTTATGGCTTTGTTGAAAAAGAAACTGGTGAAGACGGTGAATACCATCCATTTAATGACTACGGCAAATCAAAACTTGAAGCCGAATATGTCTATGATGCATGGCAAGCTAAGTCAGCGGATAATATTTTAGTCACTATACGCCCAACAGTTGTTTTTGGTGAAAATAACCGTGGTAACGTTTATAATTTATTCCGCCAAATTGCTTCAGGCCGTTTCTTAATGATCGGTGCAGGGAATAACCAAAAATCGATGGCTTATGTTGAAAATGTCGCCGCATTTATTTATTTTGCGACCACATTTACAGCTGGAAAACATGTTTTCAACTATATTGATAAACCTGACTTTACTATGAATGAACTAACCACTGTAATTTGTGGTGCGTTAGATAAACCAAAATCAAATATTCGCGTTCCTTACCCAATCGGGATATTAGGTGGCTACTGTTTCGACATTCTTTCTAAAGTGACAGGCAAAGAGTTTCCTGTCAGCAGTATTAGAGTGAAAAAATTCTGTGCAAGAACACAATTTAAATCAAACTACATTGCTGATACCTCATTTACACCACCAGTTACACTGGAAAAAGGTATCGCTAATACAGTTCAATACGAATTCAAATAAAATAGGCGAGTGCCTTTAACCATATTGCTATAGGGATAGAGTGTATTTATGAAGCGTCTTTCTGTTGCTGTACTTATGCTAACCGCATTAACGGGCTGCACCGTCACCCCTGGCGCCTATGTATCAACCTCAGGCAAAAATGTGGTTGATACGGGTGACCGTGACATTACTAAATTGGTTGATATCTATCCAATCTCACCAAAATTGTTGGATGATATGTACACTGCTCCAACCATTGCTAAACCGAATGCGCAGTTAGAAAAGCAACTGACTCACTATGAATACCGCGTGGGTGCAGGTGATGTACTAACCATTACGGTTTGGGACCACCCTGAGCTCACTATCCCTGCGGGTTCTTACCGTAGTGCGCAAGACTCTGGTAACTGGGTTCACTCTGACGGCACCATTTACTACCCGTATATTGGTAAAGTTAAAGTGATCGGTAAAACCGTCACCGAAATCCGTACCCTGATCAGTAACCGCTTAGCCACCTATATCGAATCCCCACAAGTGGATGTCAGTATCGCAGCCTTCCGCTCGCAAAAAATGTATGTCTCTGGCGAAGTTGCCAAACCGGGTACGCTGCCTATCACTAACGTCCCACTGACTATCTTAGAAGCCTTTAATAATGCCGGCGGCTTAACCGAAAAAGCCGATTGGGATAATGTGGTGCTTACCCGTAATGGCAAAGAAATCAAAGTCTCATTACAAGATCTAGTACAGTACGGCGATTTAACCCAAAACTACCTGATGCTACCGGGTGATGTGCTGTATGTACCACGTAATGATAGCCAGAAAGTATTTGTGATGGGTGAAGTCGGCCAACCAACGACCTTAACTATTGACCGCGCAGGTATGAGTATTACTGAAGCTCTGAGCAAAGCGAGCGGGATAGACCAAACAACCGCTAATGCAACAGGGGTATTTGTTATTCGCCCAATTAAAAACCAACCAGCGGAAGACAAAGAACTTGAAGCACTATTACCGAAAAAAATGGCCGCGGTATATCAGCTAGACCTATCAGATGCGACATCGCTTGTAATGGGTACTGAATTTAAACTACAGCCTTATGACTTAGTGTATGTTACCGCAGCACCTGTGGTACGTTGGAACCGTCTAATCACTCAGTTATTACCAACTATCGCTTCATATAATCAATTAACCGAAGGTACCAAGCGTATTCACGACTGGTAATCGATATGTTTAATAATATTCTCGTTGTTTGTATGGGAAATATCTGCCGCTCTCCTACGGGGGAGCGTTTATTGCAACGCTATTTTCCCGAAAAAACGGTTCATTCCGCGGGCATTATCGCCAAAAATGGCATGCCAGCTTATGACAGTGCCATTCGGATTGCCGAGCAACATAGCCTTTCCCTTGAAAACCATCAATCACGTCGCTTAACTAGCGAATTATGTAATAAAGCAGACTTAATCCTAGTGATGGAAAACGAACATATTGCTAAAATCCACCAACAGTTTCCTGAAACTCGCGGCAAAGTGATGTTATTTGGGCAATGGATCAATAAAACCGAAATCCCTGATCCGCACAAACGCAGTGATGAAATGTTTGAACATGTTTACCAGTTGATGGAAAAAGCCTCGATGACTTGGCAAGGCAAAATTTAATTTTATTTATTGGACGACTTAACATTTAACCTATTATGAACACAACAAAGAATAGCTCCCCTGCCTCAGATGAAATCGATCTGCTCGCTCTGTTTAAAGTTTTGAAATCCAACACCATTAAAATTGGGTTTTTTACTGTGTTTTTTGCCGCTATTGCAATAGCATATAGCCTATTAGCAACACCAATTTACCAAGCCAATGCGACCTTACAGTATGATAAATTAGGCCAAGTCTCATTACTCGACCAAATGAGTGATGTCATGCCATTTGGTAACAGCAATAACCAAGTAGACTCTGAAATTGAAGTCATCAAGTCCCGCATGGTGTTGGGTAAAACCGTTGCAGACCTGAACTTAGACACGCAAACAGCCCCTGAAGGCTTTGTCAGTAAATTACTGGGTGAAGTGGCTCCCGTTCATGTTGACCTATTTCAAATACCTGAAAACTTAATTGGCCAACCATTTACCCTGACTTATTTAGGGGATAACAATTATTCCCTAAATGTGGATGGCCAAGTTTTGCAAGGTAAAGTCGGTGAAGTCCTTAAACAAAGTGAAATTAACTTATTGATTTCCAGTTTCACGGCTGAAACTGGTGAAGAATTTGCATTAATCAAAAATGCCCGTTACTCCACCATTGAAGACTTACGCAACACTCTAACCATCGCTGAAGTCGGTAAAGGCACTGGTATTATCAGCTTAGCCATTAAAGGTGCGGATAAAGTTGAGAATGTTAACATCCTCAACAGTGTTATCCAAAACTATGTAGACCAAAATACCGAGCGTAAGAAAGAGGTGACTAACAATACGCTCGTATTCTTAGATGACTATTTACCTACAATTAAAAAGAAATTAGATAACTACGAAAATCAGTTAAATGCCTTTCGTAAAAAGAATGAATCCATTGACCTTTCTTTAGAAGCAAAAGCTGCTTTAGATACTGCTTTGCAGGTCGAAGAAAAGCTTAATGAGCTAACCTTTAAAGAAGTGGAAATTCAGCAATTATATACTCGTAACCACCCCGCTTATCAGTCCCTGTTAGATAAACGCCAGCAACTGTTACGTGAAAAAGAAAAAATCAGTAAAAATATCCAAAAACTACCGAATACCCAACAAGAAATCGTCCGTTTAACCCGCGATGTTGAAGCAGAGCAGGCCATCTACACCCAATTAGTGGCAAAACAGCAGGAACTCAGCGTGTTGAACTCCGGTATTACAGCCGATGTGCGTATTATTGACTCTGCAGAGTCGCAACCAAAACCAGTTGCACCGAAAAAATCACTGATTGTTGTTCTTGCCACTATCCTTGGCTTTATTATCGGCTGTGCGTATGTAATTGCCCGCGAGTTCTTTAATAATAAAATTAAAAGCACGGAAGATATCGATGCATTGGGTGTCAATGTGTATGCCACTATCCCTTTCTCTAATTATGAGAAAAAACTCATTGAAGCCGGCAATAAGAGCCCATTAGCGATAGAAAACCCAGCGGATACCGCTGTGGAAGCCATCCGCTCACTGCGTACCAGTGTGTACTTCTCAGTGATGAACCAAGGTAACAACCTCGTTATGGTCACCAGTGCGTCTCCAGGGGTGGGAAAAAGTTTTGTTACCTCCAATATGGCGGTGGTGCTGGCTAATGCAGGTAAGAAAGTATTATTAATCGATACCGACTTACGTAAAGGCCGTTTACACAAAGCCTTTGGGTTAAACAATAAAGCAGGCTTATCTGAATACTTATCACAGCAAAGTTTAGAATCACCCACTATTCATGCTAACGTGATTGAAAACCTTGATGTGATTTGCCGTGGTAAAAACGTCACTCACTCCTCTGAGTTATTAATGGGTGAGCGCTTTAAGCAGTTATTAGATAAAGTCAAAAACCAATACGATATTGTGGTGATCGATACCGCACCAATCTTAGCCATTACTGACTCCGCAATTATTGGTAAATATGTCGGTACTTCATTGTTAATTGCTTTCTATGGTGTGAATACCGTGAAAGATGTTGATTTATCGCTAAAACGCTTTAAGCAAAATGATATCAAAATTACGGGTGTGATCCTAAATGGAATCGATGCAAGGTCTGACGACTATAACTACCATTACGAATATTAAAACTCAGGAATATTGCGATGCATAATCAACAAGTTCTCGTCACTGGTGGCCTTGGCTACATTGGTAGCCACACCTGTGTGCAGATGATCCAGCAAGGGATGCAACCGGTTATTCTAGATAACTTGCATAATGCCAACCTTGAAGTACTTAACCGTATTGAAGCTATCACTGGTGTTAAACCCATCTTTTATCAAGGTGATGTCCGTGATGGGCAAGTTTTAGCATCTATTTTTGCTAATCATCAAATCCAGTCAGTGATCCACTTTGCTGGGTTAAAAGCCGTTGGTGAGTCGGTTGAAAAACCAATTGAATACTATGATGTTAATGTCAATGGCACGTTGGTATTAGTCGAAAGCATGAAAAAAGCAGGTGTTAAAAGCCTGATTTTTAGCTCATCAGCGACCGTTTATGGTGACCCTGAAGAGGTACCGTTAACAGAAAACTCCAAAGTCGGTGGGACTACCAACCCATACGGAACCAGTAAGTATATGGTTGAACGTATCCTTTCGGATTTATATATTGCGGAAGATGACTGGTCACTGACCTTACTGCGTTATTTTAACCCTGTTGGTGCACACCCATCGGGAACCATGGGTGAAGACCCGCAAGGTATTCCAAATAACTTGGCACCGTTTGTTTCCCAAGTCGCTGTAGGACGCCGCCCACAAGTCATGGTATTTGGTAATGATTACCCAACACCGGATGGTACTGGCGTACGTGACTATATTCACGTAATGGATTTAGCGGATGGCCATATTGCCGCCCTGAATAAAGTTGGCCAGCAAGCGGGATTACATGTCTACAATCTTGGAACAGGAACTGGCACAAGTGTGCTAGAAATTATTACTGCGTTCGAAAAAGCAGCAGGTAAGCCAATTAAATATGAGATTGTAGCAAGGCGTCCCGGTGATATTGCGGAATGTTGGTCTAGCCCAGAGAAAGCATTGAAAGATTTAAACTGGAAAGCGCAGTATTCTATCCAAGATATGGTCAATGATAGCTGGCGTTGGCAGTCCATGAACCCTAATGGTTATAACAGCTAACCTCAACGAGTTATTTCACAAACGAGCCTCTATGGCTCGTTTTTTGTTTTCAGGGTGCAAATAAATTTTATGACACATATAAAAGTTCCACATGAAAACAAAGCCATTTGCGCGTAAACTCTTCCCATCATTTATTATCACAAATATCAGCTTAACGTTATGCCACACATTGTTTTATTCGAACCTGAAATACCGCCAAATACTGGCAATATCATTCGCCTCTGTGCCAATACTGGCTTTGATTTACATCTTATTCACCCGCTTGGGTTTACATGGGATGATAAACGCTTACGCCGCGCAGGGTTGGACTATAGCGAATTTGCCGATATCAAACACCATCATGATTATTTTGCTTTTTTAAAAAGTGAAGGGCTGAACCCTGATAATAACCAATCTGAAAGTGGGGCTCGCGTGTTTGCCTTAACCACTAAAGGTAAGCCAAGTCACAGCAATGTCAGCTACCAAGAAAATGACTATTTGATGTTTGGCCCTGAAACCCGTGGGTTACCGCCTTATGTGCTAGATAATATGCCAATGGAGCAAAAAATTCGTATTCCTATGTTGGCAGACAGCCGCAGTATGAATTTATCCAACTCTGTGGCAGTTGTGGTGTTTGAGGCATGGAGGCAGTTAGGGTATGCAGGGGCGTTATTGAAAGATTAATGCCATATTCGAGCTGTATAGTATGGACTCCGATTCTTTGAATCCTATTACAGCTCGATTTATGAAAATAAGCTTTTATTTTCTCATTAAATGACGAAGGAGGAGATTAGGTGAAAATTAGTCTTAAAAAGCAAATTAAAAATACGACTACTGAAACTGTAAATAGTGATAGTAAACTGACAGAAACCGCCTACTTATTATATTCTCCAGCCAATGCTGAATACCTAAAAAAATCTATTGCTCAGTTTAAAGCGGGTAACATATTCAAAAGAAAGATCTTTGAAAAATAGGCATAACGAGTTTCAGAAATAATTAACTCTCTCAAATCCCATCCCCATTTTCAAACCCCCAAATAGTGCCATTAAAGTTTTGGTCCATTTCTAAGGACGGTTTGTCACTGGTTGGTTTGCCAACAATACGTGCTGGAACGCCTGCCACTGTGGTATGTGGTGGAACGGGGTGAAGTACAACAGAACCTGCGCCAATTTTTGCGCCACGGCCAATTTCAATATTACCTAAAATTTTTGCCCCTGCACCAATCATCACCCCCTCTCTTACTTTAGGATGGCGATCGCCACAGGTTTTGCCTGTACCGCCTAGTGTGACGGATTGCAAAATTGAGACATCATTTTCGACAATTGCGGTTTCCCCAATCACAATACCGGTTGCGTGGTCAAGCATGATGCCACAACCAATACGGGCAGCTGGGTGGATATCAACACCAAAGGAAACGGAAATTTGATTTTGTAAATAAACCGCTAACGCTTGGCGGCCTTCTTTCCACAACCAATTACCGATGCGATAGGCTTGCAAGGCGTGAAAACCTTTTAAGTACAATAGTGGCGTGGAATATTTATCAACGGCAGGGTCACGTAAGCGAACGGCTGCTAAGTCCATTGCCGCAGAGAAAATCATACTTTCGTCATTGCGATAAGCGGCTTCCACAATTTCGCGGACTTCAAGCGCAGGCATGATAGGAGAGCTCAGTTTATTCGCTAACATATAGCTGAGCGCACTGCCTAAATTGTCATGCTTTAACAATGTCGCGTTAAAAAAACTGGCGAGAAGTGGTTCGCAGTCCGCAAGAGACTTCGCTTCATCTTTAATGAAACCCCAAATTCTATCCAGTTCTTCACGCGACATAATCACTCACCTATCTATTTTTATTAATCATGCAGCTTTGGCATATCGGCAATTTCATCTTTCGTCGCACGCCCCAATAGTGCTTGCGCTGCCTCTAACACATTTTTATGACGATAGAGGATTTGATAAATTTGCTCAGTAATTGGCATTTCAACACCAGCCCGCTCAGCCAGTGCGCGGACTTCCTTAGTATTACGATAGCCTTCAACCACTTGGCCAATCTCTTTTTCTGCATCTTCAACGCTAACGCCATCGCCTAGCATCATGCCAAAACGGCGGTTACGGGATTGGTTATCGGTACACGTTAACACAAGGTCACCTAAACCCGCCATCCCCATAAAAGTTGCAGGGTCTGCTCCTAAAGCTGCACCTAAACGGCTCATTTCTGCTAAACCACGGGTAATCAATGCAGTACGCGCATTTGCGCCAAACCCCATACCATCGGAGATCCCTGCGCCAATTGCGATGACATTTTTTACTGCTCCGCCCAGCTGCACCCCTACCATATCGGGGTTTTTATAGACACGGAAACTTTTGCCACAATGGAATAATTTTTGTAAATCATCACCAAATTGGCTATCGCTTGCTGCTACAGAAATTGCTGTCGGTAAACCCGCAGCTAACTCTTTTGCAAACGTTGGGCCAGACAACACAGCCAGAGGAATTTCATTGCCTAATACCTCACGTGCCACTTCTTGCAACAAACGACCTGTATCCCGTTCTAAACCTTTAGTCGCCCAAATAATGCGGGAGTCTGCGCGTAAGTAAGGTTGGATTTGTTTTAGTACATCACCAAAAACATGGCTAGGTACGACAATCAAGATATTGGGGCTCGCTTCAACGGCACGTTTTAAGTCCGTTTCAAGAGATAAACTATCAGGGAAAGAAACGCCAGGCAAAAACGCCTGATTGCTGCGATCTTGTTCTAATTGATGAATGTGTTTTGGGTCATGGCCCCATAACACAACCTGATGTGCATTACGTGCAAGCGTAATGGCTAAAGCGGTGCCGTACGAGCCGGCACCGATCACTGTCATTGAAGCAGTATTCATTAAGCGTCCTGTTGAGCTTCTGAGTTCTGCGCTTGTTCACCTTGTTGCTGCTGTAAATAATTCATGAACAGTGCATCAAAGTTAACTGGCGCTAAGTTCAATTGTGGGAATGTACCACGGCCCACTAAGCTTGTGATCGCTTCACGTGCATATGGGAACAGGATGTTCGGGCAGTATGCACCTAAGCAATGTGCCATTTGAGTACCTTCAATGCCTTCGATAGAGAAAACACCCGCCTGCTGCACTTCACACAAGAAAGCCGTTTCTTCACCTAAAGTTGCCGTCGTGGTGACGCGTAAAACAACTTCATAAACACCTTCAGATAGCTGGGTTGAAGAAGTATCTAAATCCAATTTGATTTCTGGCTGCCACTCGTGTTGAAAGATGTGTGGTGCGTTAGGTGCTTCAAATGAAACGTCTTTTGCATAAATGCGTTGAATTTGAAAGACCATTTCTGAGTTGTTTTGTTCTGACATAGTTTATGTACCTTTAACTTCCATATGAATTTTCCCTGTTATTCTTTGAGCTACAGGGGTGTTCGCTGCGTTGCGCTACCCAAGTCACATACTGATGTATGCTCCTTGGATATCTTCACTTGCTGCCTACCTGTAGCCCAAATAATTTAAGGGAAACCCTATTATTCTGAGCTACTGGAATGTTCGCTGTATTGTGTTACAGAAAAATTTTCTGCATTGTGCTCCCCAAATTACTTGCTACATATATAACTTGGGAGCAACTAGATACCAGATAATTACTTCTTACCACGAGCTAAAGGGAGGTTTTCACCTGCCCAGCCAGAGATCCCTTCTTTTAGGACAAAGACTTTTTCAAAACCGTGTTGTGCCAGCTGTTCAGCTGGTTTACCTGATTCCATACCACTTGCAGAAACGATAATCACTGGTTTCTGTTTGTGTTTTTCTAATTCACCTAAATTATTCTCTTTAATTTCAGACGGTGTTAAGTTAATAGAATCAATAATGTGCCCTTTACGGAAATCCTCGCGAGAACGTAAATCGACAACAACCGCCTCTTCTTTATTAATCAGTGTAATCGCTTGTGAACGAGCAATCACTTTCGTTTTAGAGAAAAGGCCTTTAAAGGTCATAACAACCACAGCCACTAATAGCGCTATCCAAACCAGACTCAATAACATGTTCCGGCTTACAAATTGCATGATTTCTTGGATCATGGGGGGCAATCACTCCCGTTAGTTAAAAACAAATATCAAAGGGTTCTGAGTATACCTTTGTGTTGAGCTAATTACAGCCAATTCCCGCAAACTCGCTTGTTTTTTTTGCGCTAAGGCACGCAAAATTAACACTGTTCACTGAAAAACCACGTTTCTGTTTCGAGGCGGTACGCAAATATTTTAACATAAACGTGCTAAACAGGTCTAAGCTGTGCTTCAAATAGGCAATGAATAAGAAAAAAGTATTGAAAACTGGCTATACAAAATAAATCAGTGATAATAAAACTGAGTTATTTGACTTAGTATAGTTCTGATTCAGGGCAAAAATCCGAATTTATAAATGTTTTCAATACTATTTGTTAGACAGTGCTGGAAACCATCACTTGCAGATGAAATAATCAGATATTGCATTTAATTGAGGTGATTTATCACGATGGCCAATACACATCATCGAATGAAAATTTCATTTATTCGTCAGGCTATTAGCGCTCTCTTTGGGTTAGGGCTGCTTGTTCTCGCCCCAACACAGACTGTGTTTGCCAACCAGATCACTGAAAATAAAGGCCAGTTACATGATTTACTCAAAAGTATTGCTGAAAAAGAGAAAAGTGTAAAAGAGCAACAAGCCAAGCGCTCAGCACTACTTGAGCAACTCAAACAACAAGAACAAAGTATTTCTGCAGCGGGTCGTAGCCTGCATGAAACGCAAAACCAATTAAAACAATTAGACAAAGAAATTGTTTCCTTAAATAGCAATATCAAGCAACTACAAACCAAAAAACAACAACAGGAAAAATTATTAGCTGACCAACTAGATGCGGCTTTTCGGTTAGGTAAACACCAAGGACTCACCCTGATGTTCAAAGGTGAAGAAGGCCAACGAGAAGAGCGTATTTTGGCCTATTACAGCTATTTAAATCAGGCGCGTGAAAAAAACATTGTCGCTTTAGAAGAAACCACTAAAGAGCTGCAAGAACAAAAACAACTCGAACAAAAAAAACAAGCCGAACAAAAAACGACGCTGGCTCGCCAACAACAAGAAAAGCGTAAGTTGGATAACGCACGCACTTCGCGGCAAAAAACCTTGAATGTCCTTGAAAGTACATTAAAAGAAGACCAAAAAAATCTTGCTGTCCTAAAACAGAACGAAGCAAGATTACGCGATAAAATTGCCAAAGCCGAACGTGAGGCCAAAGCCAGAGCAGAACGAGAAGCTAAAGAAGCGGCCCGCATTCGTGTCCAAGTGGCAGAAAAAGAACGGCAAGCCAAACAGAAAGGTTCAACCTATAAGCCGTCAGAGAGTGAACGCTCACTGATGTCTCGTACTGGTGGTTTAGGGCGCCCTGCAGGGCAAGCTATTTGGCCTGTTCGCGGCTCATTGCTCCATAACTATGGCGATGTCATTTCCAGTGAATTACGTTGGAAAGGCATGGTTATCGCCGCTAACGAAGGAACCCAAGTCAAAGCTATCGCTGATGGGCGCGTACTACTGGCCGACTGGTTACAAGGCTATGGGCTAGTTGTCGTCGTTGAACACGGTAAAGGAGATATGAGCCTCTATGGCTATAACCAGAGCGCCTTAGTGAATGTCGGCCAAGAGGTTAGAGCAGGGCAACCAATCGCCTTAGTGGGGAGCAGTGGCGGCCAAGAACGCCCAGCACTCTATTTTGAAATCCGCAGACAAGGTAAAACCGTAAACCCACGTCCATGGTTAGGCCGATAAATATAGTTAGGGCGATAAATTTTAAATTCAATTAATTAGGATAACGTTATGCTGAAGCACTTACCCGTTCGACTACTCATTGTTTTCTCATTATTAATGATGTGTCTACCGGTGAGTGCGGCAAAGCTAGCGATTGTGATTGATGATTTTGGTTATCGCGTTAAAGAAGATAACCAAATTTTAGCCTTATCCCCCGCGGTGACTATTGCAATTTTACCGAGCTCTCCTCATGGCCGTGAAGTCGCAGAAAAAGCCCATCAGCAAGGCCGTGATATTCTCATCCATATGCCAATGAAACCATTGAGCAAACAGCCATTAGAGAAAGACACATTAGCACCCTCAATGAATGCAGAGGAAATTGACCGCATTATTAAAAATGCGATAAGCCGAGTTCCTTATGCAAAAGGGATGAATAACCACATGGGAAGTGAGATGACATCTAACTTAGCAGGAATGCGTAATGTGATGCAGAGCCTGTCAAAGTCAAACTTATTTTTCCTTGATAGTGTGACTATTGGCAATACCCAAGCAGGTAATGCCGCCAAAGAATACGGTGTTCCCACGTTACGTCGCCATATTTTTATTGATAACCACCAGTCGGAAGAAGAAACGCGTACTCAATTGAATAAAGCCGTTGCCTATGCACGTAAGCACGGCAGTGCAGTTGCAATCGGCCACCCACATCCATCTACCGTTCGTGCGTTACAAAAATACCTTGCCCAACTTCCTGCTGATGTTGAATTAGTGGGTGTTAGTGCCCTACTGAGCTCTCAACCTACAACGAAACAGCCAACATCATTAAGAATGTTATCTGAAGAAGCGAAAAAGACCTCAGCGCAGCCTAAAACCGAGCAAGCAATACAAGATGAGATCAAAACCCCTCTAACCGAAGATGCAGCAGTTGAGCAACTGGGAACAGCCAGCCAACCAGAAAATATGATTATTCCGCAAGAGCTCGGTATCTGTGAGTTTACATTACCCTCTTCGAAGCTACAGGTAATTGATTTTATTATGTTTGTTGTCGAGGGGATTTATAACGATAAGGCTTTACAACCTTTGTTGGTGCAGGGCGATAAAGCCCAAAAGCGCCCGCTTTTCAAACAATAGCAGTAGCTCATTTTCGATTCCCCTTCTTGGTTCAAAAAAGCCAAAAAGGGGAATTGAGATAATCAATTTAATCCCAGTTTAAAATCACTTTACCAGATTGGCCTGAACGCATGATATCAAAGCCTTTTTGGAACTCATCAATCGAGAATTGATGGGTAATTATCGGTGATAAATCCAAACCAGATTGAATGAGTGTCACCATTTTATACCATGTTTCGAACATTTCTCGGCCGTAGATCCCCTTAATAAATAACCCTTTGAAGATCACTTGGCTCCAATCTGTTGCCATCGAGGATGGGGGAATACCTAATAGGGCAATTCTGCCACCGTGGTTCATGGTGTCTAACATGGTTTGGAAAGCTGCCGGGGCACCAGAAACTTCTAATGCTACGTCAAAACCCTCTTTCATTCCCAGTTCGTTCATCACATCTTTTAAATTTTCACGACTGACATTCACTGCACGAGAAACACCCATTTTTTTCGCCAATTCAAGCCGATAGTCATTCACATCAGTGATAACAACATGGCGTGCACCTACATGTCGGCACACCGCAGCTGCCATGATACCTATAGGGCCAGCCCCTGAAACCAGCACATCTTCCCCCACTAAATCAAAGGAAAGTGCCGTATGAACTGCGTTACCAAATGGGTCAAAAATAGCCGCGATTTCATCAGGGATATTATCGGGAATTTTAAAAGCATTGAATGCGGGGATCACTAGGTATTCTGCAAAACACCCTTCTCGGTTAACGCCCACCCCAATCGTATTGCGGCAAAGATGGGTACGGCCACCACGGCAGTTTCTGCAGTGGCCACAAGTAATATGCCCTTCCCCTGACACTCGGTCACCAATTTTAAAGCCTTTGACTTCCTGTCCAATCGCAACAATTTCCCCTATATATTCATGACCGACAACCATTGGGACAGGAATGGTTTTCTGCGACCATTCATCCCAGTTATAGATATGTACATCCGTACCGCAAATCGCAGTTTTACGAATTTTGATCATCACATCATTGTGCCCGAGTTCCGGTTTCGGAACTTCTGTCATCCATATACCTGATTCAGCTTTCAGTTTGGACAGTGCTTTCATAAAAGACCTTTTATTTGATTATTTTTAGTTTTCTACCAATGCGGGTGAATGCTTCAACAGCGTGTAAAATATCCTCCTCACTATGAGCTGCGGACATCTGAGTACGAATACGTGCCTGACCTTGCGGCACAACAGGGTAGAAAAAGCCCGTGACATAGATACCTTCATCAAGTAGCTCTTTTGCAAAAATTTGGGCAAGTTTGGCGTCACCTAACATCACAGGGATGATGGCATGGTCATCACCTGCGAGGGTGAAACCTGCCGCTGTCATTTTTTCTCTAAATAACACGGCATTACGCCATAATTTTTCACGTAATGAATGACCTTCTTTCATCATATCAATCACTTTGATAGATGCGGCAACAATCGCAGGAGCGAGTGAGTTCGAAAACAAATAAGGACGAGAACGCTGACGCAGCCATTCAACCACCTCTTTTTTCGCTGCCGTATAACCACCGGATGCACCACCCAAGGCTTTACCCAATGTCCCCGTGATAATATCGATACGGCCCATCACATCGCAGTACTCATGGCTACCTCGACCATTTTCCCCAACAAAACCAACAGCATGTGAATCATCCACCATCACCAAAGCTTGGTATTCGTCCGCAAGGTCACAAATGGATTTCAAATCCGCGATCACACCATCCATCGAGAACACACCATCTGTTGCAATTAAAATATGGCGAGCCCCTGCGGCTTTGGCTTCTTCTAAGCGCGCTTTTAATTCCACTATATTATTATTGCTGTAACGGTAGCGTTTTGCCTTGCTTAAGCGAACCCCATCAATAATTGATGCATGATTTAATGCATCTGAAATAATGGCATCTTCTGCTCCTAATAAGGTTTCAAACAGACCGCCATTTGCATCAAAACAGGACGAATAGAGAATGGCATCTTCCATGCCCAGAAAATCCGCCAGTTTGCGCTCTAAAACTTTGTGGTTATCTTGCGTTCCACAAATAAAGCGCACCGATGCCATACCAAAACCATGGCTATCCATTCCTTGTTTAGCCGCTTCGATGAGCGCAGGGTGGTTTGCAAGACCAAGATAATTATTAGCACAGAAATTAATAACTCGCTGGCCACCTACAATTTCAATGTCAGCATCTTGTGAAGTCGTAATAATACGCTCGTTTTTAAATAATCCATCGGCTTCAATTTGTACCAATTGCTCTTGAATCTGCTGATAAAATCTTTCTGACATGATTTCTTCCTGAATAGTTTCTATTAATAGAGTTTAATAATAGTCTCTATGTGTGGCGATATTCACAGCATAAATAAGTCAAGTTTGTAGCCAAGATCACGATATTTACCTTGTTCTCATTTTAGCGCCAGTTCAATTCTCTTCTATCAATGCTACCGTCTGCGCCAAGAGATGTTATTATAGTCACCAATGACGATCCTATTTTCTTAACCCATTTGAGGTATACCCAATGATCATAGTCACTGGTGGAGCTGGTTTTATTGGCAGCAATATTATTAAAGCCCTAAATGCAATCGGCCGCACAGATATCCTAGTGGTCGATAACCTGAAAGATGGCACTAAATTTGCCAACCTTGTTGACCTTGATATTGCGGATTACGCAGATAAAGAAGATTTCATTGTTAGTATCATCGCGGGTGATGATTTCGGTGAAATTGACGCGGTATTCCACGAAGGTGCTTGTTCATCAACCACAGAGTGGGATGGCAAGTATATGATGGACAATAACTACCAGTTTTCTAAAGAGTTATTACATTATTGCTTAGAGCGCGAAATTCCATTCTTATACGCCTCTTCTGCAGCAACTTATGGCGGTCGTAGCGATAACTTTATTGAAGAACGCCAATTCGAAAAACCATTAAATGTTTATGGTTATTCAAAATTCCAATTTGACCAATATGTACGTGAAATTCTGCCAGAAGCCGATTCACAAGTCTGTGGTTTCCGCTATTTCAACGTCTATGGACCAAATGAAGACCATAAAGGCAGCATGGCGAGCGTTGCGTATCACTTAAATAAACAAATTAATGAAGGGCAGAACCCAAAACTGTTCGAAGGTAGCGATACTTTCCGCCGTGATTTTATTTATGTAGGCGATGTGGCTGCGGTAAATTTATGGTTCTGGGAAAATAATGTTTCAGGTATTTTTAACTGTGGTACAGGACGTGCAGAATCTTTCCAAGCTGTTGCTGATGCAGTCACTGAATTCCACAAAGACAAAAATGTGGCCATCGAATACATTGAATTCCCTGAGAAATTAAAAGGTCGCTACCAAAGCTTCACACAAGCTGACCTGACCAAATTACGTGCCGCTGGCTACACTGCGCCATTTAAAACGGTTGCTGAAGGTGTCACCGAATATATGCACTTGCTCAATAAAGACGCGTAACGCTTATTTCTGAAAAATCATTTATGAAAATATTGGTGATCGGCCCTTCATGGGTAGGGGATATGATGATGTCACAAAGCCTTTATCGCACGATCAAGGCTTTACATCCCCATGCACAGATTGATGTGATGGCGCCACAATGGTGCCGTCCTTTACTCGCCAAAATGCCTGAAGTTAACGAAGCTATTCCTATGCCGCTTGGGCATGGTGCTTTGGAAATTGGTGAACGTCGTCGATTAGGTAAAAGTTTGCAGGCAAATGGCTATGATCAAGCTATTGTATTACCAAACTCCTTAAAGTCTGCACTTGTGCCTTTCTTCGCAAAAATCCCCAAAAGAACGGGATGGCGTGGAGAGATGCGCTATGGTCTACTCAATGATATTCGCCCATTGAATAAAGAAGCGTTTCCTTTAATGGTACAACGATATGTTGCCCTTGCTTATGATAAGCAAACTATTCAATCAGCTTCCGATATTCCGACACCCATTTTACCACCTAAACTGGTCACTGAACCGCAAGAAGTCACTGAAACTCTGCAAACCTTTGGGGTTGATGGCTCTCGCCCTATTATTGGTTTTTGCCCAGGGGCAGAGTTCGGGCCTGCCAAACGCTGGCCTCACTACCACTACGCTTCTCTTGCTCAAACACTGATTAGCCAAAAAGGCTATCAGGTGCTGCTATTTGGTTCGCAAAAAGACCACGAAGCTGGTGAAGCTATTCGTTTAGAGCTGACCGATGATGCTAGATTGCATTGCCATAATTTTTCAGGGAAAACATCGTTAGAACAAGCTGTTAATCTAATCGATGCCTGCCATAGCGTTGTCAGTAATGATTCGGGTTTGATGCATGTTGCAGCTGCACTCGGTAAACCGCTTGTCGCTTTATATGGCCCAAGTAGCCCTGATTTCACCCCGCCATTATCAGATAAAGCAGAAGTGATCCGCCTAATTACGGGGTATCACAAAGTGCGTAAAGGTGATGGTGAAAGTGGTTATCACCAAAGTTTGATTGATATCCAACCTCAATTAGTTATCGATGCGTTAGCTCGGTTAAATATAGGTATTGAATGATGAGAGTATTATTAGTCAAAACATCTTCAATGGGGGATGTTTTACACTCATTACCTGCACTGACCGACGCACAACAAGCCATACCCAATATCCAATTCGATTGGGTCGTTGAAGAAGGCTTCGCGCAAATCCCAACATGGCACAGTGCCGTTAACCAAGTGATCCCTGTGGCCATTCGCCGCTGGCGAAAAAATTGGTTTTCTGCACCGATCAGGGCCGAACGTGCGGAATTTCGCAAGAAATTACAAGCAACACATTATGACGCGATTATTGACGCGCAAGGATTATTAAAGAGCGCTTTTCTTGTCACCCGCTTGGCTCATGGTGATAAACATGGCTATGACCGCCATAGCATCCGCGAACCATTAGCCAGCTTCTTTTATGACCACCGTTACGCAATCAGCAAGCAACAACATGCCGTTGAACGTATTCGCCAATTATTTGCCAAAAGCCTTGGTTATACCTGCCCAACGCAGCAAGGGGATTATGCGATTGCTCAACACTTTTTGCAGTCACAAGAAGAGCCTCAAAGCCCTTATGTCATTTTTCTGCATTCAACCACCCGTGATGATAAACACTGGCCTGAAAAAAATTGGCGAGAACTTATCGGGCTAATGGCAGGGAGTGGTATCAAAATCAAGTTGCCCTGGGGTGCACCTCATGAGCAGCAACGTGCAGAACGATTAGCAAAAGGCTTTGATTTTGTAGAAGTTTTACCCAAGCTCACTTTAGCCGAAGTTGCACAGCAAATTGCTAATGCTAAAGCGATCGTTTCTGTCGATACTGGGCTTAGCCATTTAACCGCGGCACTTGATAAACCTAATTTTACCCTGTTTGGCCCCACTGACCCCGGCTTGATTGGGGGATATGGGCAAGGGCAGCATACGATTAAATCTCCGAGTAACCATATCGAGGATATAAGTGCTACATACACTTATGAACAGTTGAAACATTTTCTATAGAAAGGTATCTTAGCTACTCAAACTTTTTAATCTTTTACCACATCATTTACGTAGGCAACCTTTTTCGTCTACCCAATACCAGACATTAATTATAATGAATAATTCAATTACAATCATAACGGCATTTTTTGACATCGGTAGAGGAAATTGGAATGCTAAGAGTGGTCGTTCCGATAGATTAGAAAGAACGGCTGATACCTATTTTAATCATTTTAAACAATTAGCTAAACTTGATAATAAAATCATTATTTTCACTTCGCCAGACTTAAAAGAGAAAGTGCTTAAGCTTAGAAAAGGCAAACCAACTCATGTCATTACAATTAACCTAAACCAGAAATTTAATTTTATAATAAAGAAAATATCTTCTATTCAGAATAGTCATTCATTTAAAGGCCTTATAAAACCAGAACAATTACAGAACCCTGAGTATTGGTCTGCTGAATATGTATTGATTAACAATTTAAAACCTTATTTTATCCATAGAGCAATTAAGTCAGGGCTAACCAATGATGAGCTCATTGCATGGGTCGATTTTGGTTACATCAGAAAAGAAAAGACACGATATGGATTAGTTAGGTGGTCTCACCCATTTGACCGTAGCAAAGTTCACCTTTTCTCCATTAACGAAAATTTGGATTTACAAAATGAAGCAGCTGTAATGGATAAAGTCATCAATAATGAAACCTACATAATTGGTGGTGTTATTGTTGCGACTAAAGAAAAGTGGATTGAATTTTACTCACTTGTTTTTCAAACTCAAAAAAGATTAATACAATCTGGTGTTATTGATGATGACCAAGGTGTATTTTTAATTTGTGCTAGTCAAAAACCTAGTTTATTTAAATTAAATTATCTTGGTCATATGGAATGGTTTAAAGTATTTAGATTATTTCATGAAGGCTCAAAAATTAATTACTTAACACGTCTAGCCATCTTACTAAGAGTAATTAAATAACAAAATATTATTGGTTTATTACAACGCCCCCAAGTAATTGGCAGTCCAATTATTGGGGGCAATTCACAAGATATTTCTTATTTCTCTGGTGCAATAAACCCAAAGCACATGGTTTCAGGTGCGGCATCCGGTTCAGAACGATAAATCACATCTTCTTTTTCTATCGTAAATTGTGGCCAGAACTTACGTACCTTAGCGAAGTTTTCATGGGCGCAATCATCATATTTCTTACCCAGCAATAACGCCCCATGTTGGCGAATTTCAGCTTCCGTAATATCACGGTTATAGATATTCGGTGGCATATGCTTTTCCATCGACCAAGGCTGAATGAGATGAGGCCTATCCTTGCCATAAATAATAAACCATTGATATTGGTTATCTTCCCCGCCAACATATTTAACTGGCATACCATAGCGCTGATACCAGCGCTGCTCACCGTCTGCTATCAAGGTTTTCACGCCAATAAATTTTTGCCCTGCTCCGCGAATATTAGCTGCTTGAACAATAAGGTACCCCGCAATAACCACGCCACCAAAGATAGCCAAACCAATTAGCGATTTTTTCAATGGCTGTTTAGGCATCACTGTTATAGAGCCGACAAATAACGGTGCACTAATCGCCATAAATGGCTGCAGCCATTCAGTTATTCGGCCGCCATCGTGAAAAGAGAACCAACCGTAGATCACAATCAGAGGAAAAAGAAGAATAAAGTTAGCCATACGATTCGCTGCCGCTTTCGGCCACCCTAACTTTCCACCGCTGCAATAAATGATAATCGCTGCAATCACTAACGGATAAAACACGCTCAGCGCCGCTTGTGTGGTATGAAGATTAAACCCAGGGTCGATTTGTGAATCTACCCATTTGAAAGCCGAAAAGTCCGTTGCCATCAACCAAAAGAAATTTGGTAATACCAAAGCAAACCACAACGCAATCGCAAGGTAAAAAACAGGGTGGCGATAACTTTGGCGAACGTGTTTCACAAATATAGTTAACAAGAAAACAGACCCAACTAGCGCCAAAGTTGAGTATTTCCCCATTGTTGCAAGGCCAGCAAATAAAGCAAACGGTAACCACCATGCAGGATTATCATCAACGGCACGTAAAAAGAAATAAATAACCCAAGGCCATAATGTCACTAAAATATAGTTATCATTATAAGGAATGATATCGAAATTAATGACACCTGATAAATTCAACATTAGCATTGCAAACCAAGCGAGGTCACGGCGCCCAGTTAAACGAAAAGCCAGCTTCCACACGCCAAGTAAACCGAATGCAATACCCACAAAGTGGCTAAAATACCAATAAAAACTATAGGAAATATCAAGGTAAATTGCAGGCCACATCATGACGCCAACAAACCATGGGTTTTTAGGTGATCCCCACTCCCCGTTCATCCCCCAATTTACCGCTTCTACTGTGTCATAAGGTACGGTTGGGTCGAAATAAAAACTCGCTAAGATCCAAGCTATGGCATAGCTTATGACCCATACATAAACATATTTATTTGAAATTGATTGATTAGTGGCTGGCATATAGTCTTAGAAAAATAAACAAAAGTTCCAACATTCCATTTGGATACTACCCTAATAGCAATAAACCAAATCGAATGACTCTATAATAAGCAGGGAAGTCTACTATAGTTTAAATGCAATACTAGGATGTGCCAGAAAATATTCACAATCTATTGTTGTAATGTTCAAGTTAATATTCAAAAAAAGACATTACTTGGCATTATTGCTCTCGCGGAGGCAAATAGGGTTGCAATAATTTTAATAATCTTTGAAGGGCACCTTGGTTCTCATGAAGAACTTCGGCGGCATGACGTCCATAATATAAGCGGTAATCTTCATCAGAAAGCAAACTCGTCACGGCTTGAGCCATCGATTCACTGTCTGTTACCGTAATCAATCCATCGGCTTGAGTCAGTTTTCCGCAAATATCTTTAAAATTGAATGTGTGAGGCCCCATTAACACGGGTAGCGCATGGGCTGCTGCTTCGAGTGGGTTATGCCCCCCAGTTTCGACCAAGCTTCCCCCAACAAAGGCAATATCCGCAATTCCATATAACAGCATCAATTCACCCATCGTATCACCGATCACCACTTGGATATCTGCTGTAGGGATTGTATTAGCGCTACGACGAATAAACGTTAAGCCAGCTTTTTGGGTCAACTCTTCTGCTTTTGCAAAACGTTCTGGATGGCGAGGAACTAAAATTAAAAGCAAATCAGGAAAACGGGATAGCAATTTTTGATGGGTTTCTAATACAATGGCTTCTTCACCCTCATGAGTACTGGTCGCTATCCAGACAGGGCGATGTGCTGCCCATTGGCGGCGCAAAGTTATTGCCCTTACAGCTAATTCAGGCGTCACTGAGATATCAAACTTCAAGCTCCCCGTTACACTCAATTGCATCCGCCGTAACCCTAATTGAACGAAGCGTTCACCATCTTCCTGATGTTGTGCTGCGACCATCGTGACATTACGTAGCATACGTTTCACAAAGCTACCGAGCTTTTGATACCCCGCAGCAGAGCGCTCAGAAAGTCTCGCATTTGCAATAACCAATGGAATTTTACGTTTATGCAATTGATTAATCATGTTTGGCCATAACTCAGTTTCCATAATGATCACAAGTTTTGGGTCGACTTGTTTCAGGAAACGGCGCATTGAACCAGGGAGATCATAAGGTAAATAGACGTGGTCGACATCATCACCAAACGCAGAAAGAACACGTTCTGAGCCAGTTGGCGTCATCGTGGTCACTGTAATTGGCAAAGACGGATAGTGATGGCGAAGTGCACGGACTAATGGAACGGCTGCGAGGGTTTCCCCGACAGAAACTGAATGTAATAAAATGCCTTGAGGTTTTACTTTTCCTGCACAAAAGCCATAACGTTCGCCCCAACGTTTACGATACGCAGGCGCTTTACGGCTGCGCAGCAATAGGCGAACCCATATAAATGGTTGGATAAGATAAAGAAGTACCTGATATAGACGCAGCAATAACATTCGATCTGATTCACTTACCAAAATTGGCGCTATCTTACCATAAAGCGCAAATAAAAGTGTGCAGAATATGCACCTAAAAATAGCAGTAAAATCTCATCTACAGTTGCAACCATGCTAGATAGCCGATAATGTTAGCGCTTATTCATGCTGTTTTTTCGAATAGAAAATACAAACAACGAGATACTATCGCCATGAAACATAAGGCTATTTACCCTGGTACGTTTGACCCTGTGACATCAGGACATGTTGATATTGTTACCCGAGCAGCAGCAATGTTTGACCATGTTTTGCTGGCTATTGCGAATAGTCAACGAAAAAACCCGATGTTTTCCCTTGATGAGCGCGTTGCCCTAGCTAAAGAAGTCACTTCTCACCTTGATAATGTTGAAGTTGTTGGGTTTTCTGAATTGATGGCTAGTTTTGCGCAAAAAAATGGTGCCAACATTCTTATTCGAGGGGTTCGTTCTGTAGCTGATTTCGAGTATGAGTGGCAATTAGCGAATATGAATCGCCATTTTGTTCCTGACTTGGAAACCGTATTTTTATTACCATCGCAAAGTTTATCCTTTGTTTCTTCTTCTTTGATCAAAGATGTTGCTCTTCACGATGGTGATATTTCATCTTTCCTACCTCCAGTGGTTGCTGAGGCAATGCTAAAGAAACTCAATAAAAAATAGTAAAAGCGCACTATTTTTGACACTGTGGGCAAAAGAAGGTGCTACGTTGCCCCTGTTTAATGCTTTCTATTGGCGTACCACACATTGAACAGGGTTCCCCCTTTTTCCCATAGACAAACAACTCTTGGGCAAAGTAACCCGGCTTACCATCCGACTGTAAAAAATCTTTTAGTGTCGTGCCGCCTTGCTCAATGGAGCGTTGTAACACCTTTTTGATCTGTTGCACGAGCTCGGTAATTTCAACCAATGTTAATGTATTAGTGATTTTTTCAGGTGATATTTTCGTCGCAAATAATGCTTCATTGGCATAAATATTACCTACACCAACAACCACTTTGTTATCCATTAACCACGGCTTAACAGCCACTTTTTTCTTTTGCGCTAATTCATAAAGATACTGCGGGTTAAATGCGTCTGATAATGGCTCGGGGCCTAAGTGTGCAAGCACAGAACTATTTTCTAAATCATCACACCAGAGCCAAGCGCCAAACCGACGAGGGTCTGTATAGCGTAGCACTTTGCCATCTCGCATGACTAAATCCACGTGGTCATGTTTTTCCTCAGGTAATTCTTCGGTCAAAATACGCACACTACCAGACATGCCCAGATGAACAATAACCCAACCTTTTTGCAATTCAATCAGCAAATACTTAGCGCGACGTTGCACACTCAGAACTATTTCGTCTGATAAAATTTTAATCTGTTCACTAACCGGCCAACGTAATCGACTATTGCGTACAACTGCGTAAGATATTGTATTTCCGACTAAATGTGGCTCTATTCCACGACGGCTGGTTTCAACTTCTGGTAGTTCTGGCATATATAAACTCACATTCTTTGCTTAGGGATACCATTTTGCAATCACCTTCATAAGCTCATCTTTAACAATTTCCCAAGTAAAATTATCATAAGCATGTTTTTTAGCATGATAGGCTATTTCTTGACTATTTGGGTGATTTAACGCACTAGTAATATCCTCTGCCATACTTAAAGGCGAAAGTGGCTCCCTGAAAATAAACCCCGTTTCATTATGGGAAATAAATTCCACCATTGCCCCTCGCTGGCTTGCTATCACAGGGCGACCCGAAGCCATCGCTTCTAATGCGACCATACAGAATGGCTCTGGAGCGATGGAAGGTACTGCAATCACATCTGCTAGAGAATAATAGTGCCTAATTTTTTCAGGATGAACACCACCTAAAAAAATACATTGCTCACCCAAATTTTTCGCATAATCTTTTACTTCGTCTTGATATTGCGCTAGTTCACCTTTTAATGCGGCATTTGGATCACCCACAATGACAAGCTTATAACGACGGTCTTCTTTAAAGAAAGTCTCGCACGCCTGCATTAATTCAAGTAATCCTTTATCCCTAGCGATTCGGCCAGCGAATAAAACTATTTTATCTTCTACTGTTAGCCCAAAATCCTCACGCTTGACCTCAGGTGATTGAGCATAAATTTCACCATCGAACCCGTTACGCACCACTTCAATAAACGCATTTGGTAAACGTTCCCTGTACCAATTTTTCATAAAGTGGCTTGGTACAATGATTTTTATGTCTTCAGGAACATCTTTAGGCTCGTACAAATTATGCATGTGTAACACAACGTTATTATGCCCTTCTTTCTTAATTATTTTTTTGAAGGATTTAATATGATTGTGAACAAAAATAACGCTTTCATTCGGATTTGGCGAAAATTGGTGTTTAATTTTGACAATTCTATCTGCATAAGAATATGGGTCTAATCTTGTCCATTTCTTAAATAGCCTTGTATACACTTTCCCAAACTTAATGCGCTCAATTTCACAATGCTCATTAACAACAGAATGAGCACTATATCCATCATTTTGTATACAAACGATTCGGTTTTCAATGTCTAATCGTTTAGCGACATTGTACATCCACGATTCAATTGCTGCCGCACTTTTAGGGGGGATAGAAAATATAGGAGAAACTGTTAAGACAATTTTATTAATCATCATATTATTTTCTTTTTTTTGTATATTTTTCAAACAAGTAATGAATACCCGACAAAATACCTGATAAATACGCACCTCGCTTTAATAGGTGCTTATATTCTTTTTTCCTTTCAACAAATTTAGTGGCATGTTTTAAATCATCCTTTGTCCAAGGTGATTGTGCTAATGCTTTATAGAAAGGCTGAGAAGAAGGATAATTCGCCCATGTGTGCCAAGGCTTACTCACACCAGTGTAATGAATTAAAACCGTTTCAGGTGTAATAATGGTTTGGTTTTTTTGATGTGTTCGGTCATACAGCTCATTTTTTAAGGTATAAACTGTATTAAACTTTTTATTAAGCAGTATCAGGTCATTTCTTAAAACAAGGTTTAGTACATCTTGATCAGGGTATTTAAACCGTTGTTTCGCATTTTCTGCAGACAATAACTCAAAACATTGCTGAGTAACTCGTTTTTCGTGCCACTTCTTTAAATTCACAAACATAACACCCGAGTTAAAATAGGTCTCAGCTAACTGTGGTGTGTGTAGTCGCGTTTCACTTTTTGTTCTTACACCGATGTCATCAGCAATAACACCACAAACTTTGTCTTCAATTAAATTAGCTGCCAAATCTAATTGACCATTACAGATAACATCCGCATCTAAATATAAGGCAACATCATAATCTTTCGAAAGATAATCTAAAGCAACTAACCGAAAGTACATCGCTGAGGACCAAACATCAGAAGCCGGTAATGTTTTTAATAATTGATTATCCAACTCATAAACATGAAATTCAGTTGAAAACTGATGAGAAATAGCCTTCAACTTCTCTAAAAAGCTAGGGCTGACTTTATCTAAAAAATAATGAAATCTGAAGAACGTATTTGGGTTATTAATAAGTAAAGAGACCGCTGAAACACCTGCACCAAACTGATAGTTTTCATCCGAACCATAAATAATATCAAGACATGGTAATGAGGCATTACTCGCATTAGCCCCCTCATTTAACAGATATTTATTTGTTATCAGGTTATTCATGGCAAACTCTCTTCTGCTTGGTTGAACTATGCCCCATCATGGCGATTAAAAACCCCAAAAGAACTCCTAAGGGTTTAAGGTCCACTTGTTCAAACATTCCACGAACCAGATAAAAGCCAATAAGACTTAACAGCAATGCAATGAAGGCAAAGTAAATTTCCGGTGCATCAGACCTATTTTTAATCCCTTGCATTGAGGAATAGCACATTGACAAAAATACCGCACTAAATATCGCTAACCCTGCAATGCCCGCACCAAACCAAATATAAAGCCAAATATTATGGGGCCCAATAGACTGCTTAAATGTCCATTCCGGGTGATTTTTTACAACACTATTGTACTTCTCATGGTATATTTTATCGCCAATCCCATATCCGATAACTGGATTTTCCAATATAAGCTCAAAAGCGGTTCCTTGAGTTCCATTAGTATAACGGTGAGTACTATCCGTCTGCTCTAACTTATAAAACAGTTTTTTACTTGTATCAGGATAAATTAGTTTAATTGAAATAAGTGAAATTACCGAAAGGCATAATACAACTCCAATTAGTTTCCAAGGACGTTTAAAACATAAAAATAATAACCCAGCGACTGCAACTGCAACCCATGCCCCTCGAGCAAGCGTTCCGAGTAAAACAAACAGAAATACAATACTTAAAAGATAAAAATAAATAAGTTTAGATTTGGGTAATAAATACCAAAGAATAGGAAGTATTGGAAAGAAAAAAACTAACGCATCCGAAACATGCCTAAAATCATAAGTAGTAAACGGTAAAATACCCTGCTGATAGGCTATATAGTAGCGGCATAACTCAACAAGTAAAACTAAGGCTAACGATACAGTAAAACTCGTTAATAATAGTTCTGAAATCTCTTTTAGGCTTTCTCTATATAAAATAATTGGCAATAAAAGTGATAAACTTAGTATTCCATAATTCAATAAATTATTGTTAATAGTTTTAATAGATACACTTAATATATCTGAATAAGATGTTGATACATAAAGAAAAATAGAAAAAGCAACAACTAAATATAAAAGTTTATTATTTAATCTTTTTAGCACTTTTTTTGTATCTAAAGACAGATAAACCAAAGATGTGGCTATCATCAAATAGAACAGAATATGCTTATATCTGGTTACATTTTCCACAAAAAAAAGAGCAACAAAGATTAGCACCAAAGCTTTGTTATACTTTGAGAGAATACTTTCATTTCTATCTAAAAAAGACATAACTTGCCCAATTATTATTTACTTAATTTAACCAAAAAATACTGAAGATTATTTTTTATACCAGAGAGAATGTTTACCTGGTTAAACATATGCTTCGCACAATATCGCAAATGATTACTGCTTTTAGCCTTCAGTAACGGAATATCCTTCCAAGGTGATGCCTCTTTTGCATTAATAAAGGGTTGAGCTGTTGGGTAATTAGCCCACTCATGCCAAGGCTTAGTTGGGCCGATATAATGAATCAATACAGTTTCAGGCGTTATTGGGTTCTCTTTTTTACCTTTTTGCAGCTCATAATTGATACTGTATTGAGTGTTGTACTTGCTATCAAGGTAAATAACTTTCCCTGTTAATAGCATATTTAAAATGTCTTGGTCTAAATAGGATAATTTTGCTTTCACAGTATCTTGGGAAAGTAAATCCATTGCTTTCGTTGAGATATCAAATTTTGACCAATTCACTAAATTTAAAACTAAAAACCCTGCATTAAAATACCCCGAAGCAATACCCGGGACACCTAAAGCATCAGCTCTTTTTTGCCACCAATTGCGATCCCTTTCAGGCACAACAGCAGCGATTTCATCATCTTTAAATTGAATATTTAACAATGGCTGCAGCGTCCCTTGGCACATAATATCTGCATCCATATAGATCATTCTATCTAGCTGATTTGAAAAGTAATCCGCAATAATAAACCTGAAATACGTTGCATATGACCAATTTTTGGTACTCGGCAGCGATTTAAGCTGTTCACAGTCAACCAAGTAAACTCTAATACTCGTCTTATATTGCTCTGCAAGCTGTTTAAATAATTGACTTTGCTCGTTATCAAAGTAGTCAGTAAATACATGAAATGAAAAAGAGATATCAGGATTTGTTTTTAATAAAGAAGCCATCGAGATCCCACAACCATATAAAAAATTACGGTCAATACCATAGGAAATATGTAAGCTATCATTATTAACAATCGCATCAGGTGACGATAAATCAATTTGCTGTGTAACCGCATTTTCTTTATTGAAGAACATTTATATCTCTCTTCTCTCTTGACTCACAATGACTTTCTAATTGTACGTTCTTTAATTTGTGCTGCTTTACTTTCCGCTTTAGCGATCAATGGCGCTTCCTGTTGCAAGATATCTCGTAGCGATAAGCCAAAATAAAACTTCATAAAACGAAAAATATCACGCTGAGTGAGCCCAATATTTAATGATGAATAATATAAACCAATTAAGTCTTTATTTCGCCAGCGAGTTGGAACAGAATTTCTGAGTTGTGCTCTGTGCAAATCAATAACCGATATTTTTAGCTGTTCTTCATTTCCCGAAAATGGCAAATGCAGTAAAAAATGGCAAATATAACAATCACGATGGTTAATACCAGCCGCGTGCATTTTACGCACCATCTGCGCGACTCGACGAATAATCATTTGTTTAGAACTAAACGTTGGCGGGTTATCTAGCCAATTCGCACAATAATCTTCTAAACTCACCGTCGGGGTTAAATCTTCAGTAATAATAAAGGAGTGGCGACGAAGAGGGTTAATCCCTTTTTGCCCAAAAGCTCGGCCATTCATAGTATCAACTCCCACTTGAGTAAGTCGATGAATAGCATTCCACTCTCTATCCGCCCCTAATACAGGTAACCGAAAAGATAATAAGTTTTTAAGGACTTCTTTCAGTGTAGTCCCATAATGAATTTTTATAAAATAGCTGCGCCCTTCAAGTTCAAAACGCAGCGTTTTACGCGTCTCTAACGCACGAAAAACTTCACCTTGTAACTTATCTGTCTCGATAAAAGGATCTTTGTTTTTCCACAATTCATTAAAAGGGGTTTTTAAGTCAATCATTTGTTTCCCCCTAAAATAATATCTGCGGCTTTTTCTGGTAAACTATACAAATCTTCTGTATCCGCAAAATATCGCGCATTACTTGCCCATTGCGCTAATTGAACCGAATTCTTTAAGCTATCGACTAATGCCAAATTTAAAACCGTTTGTTCAAAGGGTTCGCTTATCACAATACCGCATTGAGCTTGGCTAATAAATGAAGCATATCCACACACTTCTGTGACAATAATCGGTAAACCTGCAGTAATCGCTTCTAATAACACAATACCTGCCGCTTCTTGATAAGCCGGGTGCATTAATATATCGGCTGCAGCCATTAATTCTGCAATATCATTACGGCCGCTAAAGAAAGAAACTTGCGAACCGATGCCTAACGTTTTCGCTAATTGCTGGTATTTCGCCGGTTTATCTTGGCCAACTACCATCAATAACGTGTTTTTCTTAATCTCATCGGGCAATGCCGCAATGGCTTTTATCGTACGGTCAACACCTTTGCGTTTGAAGTCAGAACCCACCTGTAATACTAAAAATGCAGACTCAGGTATTTGATTTTTTTCACGATAAACTCTTTTCGCATCTACAATTTGCTTATCATACTTTCTATCTTGGGCGATACCGGGAGGCAGCATATGGAAACGCTCATTTTCGGTTTCATAATGCTTTTTGAAATGACTAATTTGATGTGGCGTTAACATTAATAACTGTGTCGGTTTCCCCACAGCAAAAACGGCTTTTTCAAATTCGGCATAATGTTTATAGCGAGGTGTCAGCTTATAAAAAAAACCTTTTTCTTCAGCGACTTTCTGGGCATAGCAGACATCTGCTGCATAATACACATCCAGGCCTGGCATTTTATTGAAGCCAATTACCCGCTCAACAGGATGCTGCTTTAAATGCGCCAACACCCAGTCATAATATTGTGCATTGCATCCGTGATTCGTCTTCGATGTCACCGGCACGATAATAATTTCAAAACCATCCGGCTTATCACCTTCCCATGATTGGGTATAGACACGTACGTGATGCCCACGTGATTGGCATTCGGTTGCAATACGTAGAAAATCCCGTTGTAACCCACCAAACGGAAAGTATTTATATAAGCAAAATGCCAGATTCATGTTAATACCTTGTCATCATAGAGCGAATATTCATCGGCAACATTTTCTCTGTTGCTTTAATTACATCGGATGCAGGGACAATAGATAAATATTTTTTACTGCGATCAAGTTCATTTCGCGGCGGCATGGGTTCATAGTCTCCCGCCCAAAATTGCACGCTATTATCGCTCCAAGGCCGCCAAAAAACATGATTTGTCGCACCAAAAAGGCACACAATGGGTGTATTGACTGCTGCAGCAATGTGCATTGGTGCAGAATCAACACCAATGAATAACGCGGCATGAGCAATCAATGCGCCTAGCTCAGGAAATGAAGTTTTCCCTGCAAGTTCAGTAACAGGCTTTGTTTGGCAGCCATTTGCAATCTCATTGATACATTCTAAATCTTCTTTACTCGGCCCCGAAGTTAAAACTACTTGATAGCCACGAGATTGCAATGCATCGATGACGGCTGAAAATTTTTCATTATCCCAGCACTTAAAAGTTTGGCGTGCTGTTGGTTGAATAACGACATAACTGCTATGAACACCCAGTCTTAACAGCCTTTCATCAATATTTTTCCAATCCTGCTCTGAATAAGCCATCGTTAGATGTGTTTTTAGTTCTTTTATTTCTAACGGCTTGAGCACTGATAAGTTATTTAGAACAACATGCTCGCCCTCAGGCTCTGTCAAATGCGTAAAACTGTTACGCCAATATTTAGAATCTCGATGGGCAAACTGATGGGAAATTTTTGTGCTAGCAGGAATAGCCCGAACCAATACACTCACCATCCATTGGTCTGCTAGATTAACAACTAAATCATATTTATTTTTACGCAGCTTTAGCAGCAACTTAATAAAATTACATGCTTTACTCAGCCCACCACTTTTTTTCCCAGATATGCCGTATAACGCGTTAATTTCAGCATTTTCAGAGAGAATGGGGATAGTATCCTGATAAAGTAAAACATCAATTTCAGCATCAGGATATCGGTGTTTTAATGAGCTGATAACCGGTGTTGTCAGCAACATGTCCCCATGAAACCTCATCTTGATCACAAGAATTTTTTTAAACTGTTTTTTCACCAGGCACTCTTAGTCAAGTCTATATGTAAAAGACGATAGTCATTCGACAACAAATATCATTATTAATTCAATGAATACTTACTATGTTACTACTTTCATAATCATGGTCATAGCTTCGAATGCACATATCAGCGACAACCCAAATTTTAGATAAAAAAAAACTCAGCCGAAGCTGAGTTTTTAACGCAGAAAGCAAAATTATTTGATTTTTGCTTCTTTGTAGATCACATGCTTACGAACAACTGGATCGAATTTTTTCAGTTCCAGTTTTTCTGGCATTGTGCGCTTGTTCTTCGTAGTGGTATAGAAATGACCTGTACCTTCAGAAGAGACTAGCTTGATTTTCTCGCGAATACCTTTAGCCATTTTTTAGCTCCTTAGTACTTCTCACCACGGGTACGCAGTTCAGCAAGAACAGCATCAATACCCTTTTTATCGATAACACGCATACCTTTAGCAGATACACGCAGTGTTACGAAACGTTTCTCAGACTCAACCCAGAAACGGTGAGAGTGCAGGTTTGGCAAAAAACGACGTTTGGTCGCGTTTAATGCGTGTGAACGGTTGTTGCCGCTCATTGGACGCTTGCCAGTAACTTGGCAGACTCGTGACATGTCTATTCTCCAAAAATCTAATCAGCTCGAGCTTTTTTGTTCTGGGTATGGCCGCCTCGTCAGGCTTAGGAGCCCATCTCAGCAAACTTTCATTGACTGAAAAAACCGTTGATACCTAAATAAAGATTTACTTTACTAAAACGTAAAAATTTACTGAGATAGGCCCTTCTCGCCAAACCCAAGATCCTTAAAGGTGGCGTAGTATACGCTTTACATCGTTTTCACTCAAGCCCAACGCAAAGAAAGTTGTCATTTTTTAGACAAAAAAATAATTTTATAACCATCCTCGCTCTACAAATGACACACATTGCTTGTGTCCGACGACAAAATGGTCAAGTAGTTTAATCCCCATAATAGCGCAAGCACGCTGGATCCGTTCTGTCACCTGCCTATCTGCGGTGCTGGGTTCTGGGTTACCAGATGGATGATTATGGGCAAGTATAATCCCGTTTGCATTCATTTTTATGGCAAAGCGAATGATTTCTCTGGGGTGAACTTCAACTTTGTTCAAAGTACCTTTAAACAATTCCTCATGACAAATAATCTGATTTTTATTATTTAAAAATATCACGACAAAGACTTCGCGCTCTTGCCCTGCGAATAAATCCAGCAACTTTGCTTTCAATTGCTCAGGCCCAGTCATCACATCTTCATGTAAAAACTGTTCAGAGAAAAAACGGCGAGCCAACTCACTGACAGCCTGCAATTGGGTAAATTTACAGCTCCCCATTCCTTTACATTGTTTTAGTTTTTCGTAGTCTGCTTGTAAAAGCAAATAGACCGAACCAAACTCCTGTATTAAACGCTTCGCAAGTTGCAAGACAGGTTCACCTTGGCTCCCTGTACGCAAAAAAATAGCAAGTAGCTCAGCATCAGATAACGCAGCCGCACCGTATGCAAGTAGCTTTTCTCTTGGTGGTAAGTCTAGATGTTCACTCATCATATTCTTTGTCCCTAAATCCATTTCACCTTTTTTATCTAGCCTAGAAAACATTCACAACCCCTCGCATATGGGTTTGCGTAGCGCTTCGCAAAAATAGTACTGTGACGAAAAATCGAGCGCGCCACCTCTAGCTTCTCTGTGGTAATATGCCACCCATGTTGACCGTATTGGATAAAAATAATGAATCAACTATCACTATTAGGTAAGCAGATAGTTATTGGTATCAGTGGGGGCATTGCCGCTTATAAGATCCCTGAACTCACCCGCCGTTTACGCGATAAAGGGGCAGTTGTGCGCATTGTCATGACTGACGGTGCAAAAGCCTTTATTACACCTTTAACCTTACAAGCCGTTTCAGGGCACCCTGTTTCTGATGACCTACTCGACCCAGCCGCAGAGGCCGCAATGGGCCACATTGAGCTCGCTAAGTGGGCGGATATTATTATTCTCGCGCCTGCTACTGCGGATTTAATTGCTCGCCTCAGTGCAGGAATGGCAAATGATTTGCTCACAACGGTTTGTCTTGCTTCCGCAGCACCAGTTGCACTTGTGCCGGCAATGAACCAGCAAATGTACAGAGCAAAAGCAACGCAAGAAAATTTAATCAAATTGCAACAACGCCAATGTATGATTTGGGGGCCAGACGCAGGTAGCCAAGCTTGTGGTGATATTGGCCCAGGTCGCATGATTGACCCACTAGAAATTGTTCGTCTAACCAGTGAGTTTTTTACCCCTAAACTCGACTTACAAGGCATCAAATTAATGATCACTGCGGGCCCAACACGGGAAGCACTCGACCCCGTTCGTTTTATCAGTAACCATAGTTCGGGAAAGATGGGTTTTGCCATTGCTAAGGCTGCTAGCCAACGTGGAGCAGAAGTCACTTTAATTGCGGGCCCTGTAAATATTGGAACACCTGAAGGGGTTAACCGGGTTGATGTCATTAGTGGCTTAGAAATGTATGAACAAGTCCATAAAACGATTTCAACGCAAAATATTTTTATTGGTTGCGCAGCAGTTGCAGATTATCGAGCAAAAAACATTGCTGAAAATAAAATAAAAAAACAAGGTGATGAAGTTTCGATTACACTTATCAAAAACCCAGACATCGTCGCGAGTGTTGGAAATCTAAAACACAATAGGCCATATGTTGTTGGGTTTGCAGCTGAAACCCAAAATGTGGAAGAATATGCACGCCAAAAACGACAACAAAAACAACTCGACCTTATTTGTGCCAATGATGTATCACTAGCAGATAACGGATTTAATAGCGATAACAATGCGTTACATATTTTTGATGCCAACGGTGATACCCGTTTGCCTCACTGTAATAAAAATGAATTAAGCCACTATTTACTTGACGAGATACTTCAACGTTATGAAAAAAATTGACCTAAAAATCCTTGATAGCCGTATCGGTAATGAATTTCCTCTACCAGCCTATGCCACCACGGGTTCTGCTGGTTTAGATTTACGTGCATGCATTGATGCACCAATTGATTTGGCACCAGGTCAAACAGAGCTTATTCCAACAGGTTTAGCTATTCACATTGCTGATGAAAGTCTTGCTGCTGTCATCTTACCTCGCTCCGGTTTAGGTCATAAACATGGTGTTGTACTTGGTAACTTAGTTGGTCTCATTGATTCGGATTACCAAGGCCAACTCATGGTGTCTGTATGGAACCGCAGTGACAAAGCTTTTACCGTTGAACCTGGTGAACGTATGGCGCAAATGGTATTTGTCCCAGTTGTTCAAGCTGAATTTAATATTGTTAATGACTTTGACGCAACAGAGCGTGGGGCTGGCGGTTTCGGCCACTCTGGCCGTCAATAAATAGAATATCCTGATAACGAATATGCTAGATAGAACCTGAATTAGGTTCTATCTTTATGAATAAAAACAATCAGCCGCATATTTTCTTTCAGGAAGCTTGCTCAACATTACTTACATTTTAAATATTGTTTAAATCCATTTTGCTTCGTAAGTCTCTTTACTAAGAGCAAAATTTTGGATAGTTTGTTTTGCTGTTTTAGCAGGGGTCTTATTAGACATGGCAGAAAAAGCGACAACACAAAAACGTAACAGGCGTGATGAGATTTTACAGGCTCTTGCGTTAATGTTAGAAAGTAGTGATGGTAGCCAACGTATCACAACAGCAAAACTTGCTGCTACGGTTGGTGTTTCAGAGGCTGCGCTGTATCGTCATTTTCCGAGTAAAATGAAAATGTTCGATAGCCTCATTGGGTTTATTGAAGACTCGTTGGTTTCGCGCATTAATCTGATATTAAGTGATGAAAAAGATACGATAATTAGAATTAAACTAATACTTGCCCTAATACTGGGTTTTTCCGAGAAAAACCCTGGGCTAACGCGCATAATGACCGGCCATGCTCTGATGTTTGAGCAAGATAGGCTGCAAGATCGTATTAATCAATTATTTGAACGTATAGAATCACAATTACGGCAAGTGCTAAAAGAGAAAAAAATACGTGATGGCCATGGGTTTATTCATGATGAGTCACTACTTGCTTCTCAGCTACTAGCCTTTTGTGAAGGAATGCTCTCTCGTTTTGTGCGTTCTGAGTTTCGTTATCGGCCAACCGTCGAATTTGAATCACGCTGGCCTTTAATTCTAGCTCAGTTACAATAACCGATTATTTATACTACTCACCCCGCCCATCATTGGGCGAGGGCTTTTTTTTATTCAATTCCGTATTGTTCACGGTAAGCCTTCATAGCCGCTAAATGTTCCTGCATACCTTCCTGCTCAGAGAGGTAAGTGATTAAATCGCTCATGGTAATAATTGAGTAAACTTTACAGCCATAGTCACGCTCAACCTCTTGTACTGCTGAAATTTCACCTTTCCCTTTTTCTTGGCGGTCAAGGCATAGCAGAACACCGTTCAACGTAGCTTGTTGTTGTTTAATAATTTCCATTGACTCACGGATTGCCGTTCCTGCAGTAATGACATCATCAACGACTACAACACGCCCTTGCAAAGGACTCCCGACTAACATACCACCCTCGCCATGGTCTTTAGCTTCTTTGCGATTGAAACAATATGGCATATCAATGTCATGGTGCTCAGAAAGCGCTACTGCTGTCGTCGTTGCGATTGGGATCCCTTTATACGCTGGACCAAATATGACATCACACTCGATGGCACTATCTTGTAATGCTTGTGCATAAAAACGACCGACAAGTGCCAGATCACGCCCTGTATTAAATAACCCCGCATTGAAAAAATAAGGGCTTTTACGACCTGATTTCAGCGTAAACTCACCAAATTTAAGTACCTGTTTTTTCATGGCAAGTTCGATAAAATCGCGCTGATAGGCTTTCATTGGTCATTCTCCTCGTTGATGATTATTTATCTATATTCAAGGCTGGCTAATTGATTGATGAACCAGCAGGCATAAAAAAGGCGACTTTTCAGCCGCCTAATTAATGATTAACTTACTTCAGCGCTTCTCGCTGAGCTTCAAAAATGGTATTTAAACCTGTTTTAGCTAACGCCAGTAGGGCCAATAGCTCTTCATGACTAAATGGTTCGCCTTCTGCTGTGCCCTGCACTTCAATCATTCGGCCATCATCCATCATGACAACATTCATATCAGTTTCAGCCGCAGAATCTTCAACATATTCAAGGTCACATAGAGCGTCTTGATTGACAATTCCAACAGAGACGGCAGCGACCATTGATTTTAGTGGGCTTTTTGCAATTTTACCTTGCTCAACCATGTTATTCAGTGCGTCAACTAGCGCTACGCATGCACCAGAAATCGCTGCTGTACGCGTGCCGCCATCCGCTTGGATAACATCACAGTCTAAAGTAATTGTGTACTCACCTAATTTTTTAAGGTCAACCGCGGCACGCAAAGAGCGTGCAATTAACCGTTGGATTTCCATCGTACGACCCGTCTGTTTGCCTCGCGCAGCTTCACGTTGATTACGTGAGTTTGTTGCACGCGGTAACATGCCGTATTCCGCAGTAACCCAACCTTGCCCCTGCCCTTTTAAAAAGCGAGGAACGCCTTCTTCAACAGTTGCATTACATAACACCTTCGTGTCGCCAAACTCAATAAGAACAGAGCCTTCTGCATGCTTAGTATAGTTGCGCGTGATGGTAATCGGGCGCATTTGGTCTGCTTGTCTATCTGCTGGGCGCATGGTGTTATCTCCATTATCAACTCAAATTGGGACGCATTATACGTTGTTCAAGCGATAATGCCTATCCTGTCATCCTGCATAGCGTTATAATCCCCTAAATTTTTACGATAATGGGAACGAATTATGATCCGTAGTATGACCGCTTTTGCCCGTCGGGATATCAAGGGTGAATGGGGGAATGCGGCCTGGGAGCTGCGTTCCGTAAACCAACGTTATTTAGAAACGTATATTCGCTTACCTGAGCAATTTAGAAGCCTTGAGCCCGTCATTCGTGAGCGCCTGCGTTCTCGCTTAACACGTGGAAAGGTGGAGTGTAGTCTACGCTTTGAGTTAGACGGTGCAAATCGTGGTGAATTAATCCTAAATGAGCAATTAGCACGCCAGTTAATCAGTGCAGCGAATTGGGTTAAAAATTACAGCCATGAAGGTGAAATCAACCCATTAGAAATTTTGCGTTGGCCTGGAGTGATGTCAGCTGGCGAACAAGATTTAGATGTCATCAGCGAACAATTAATGGCGGGTTTAGATGAAGCGATTGATGCTTTCATTCAAAGCCGTGAAGCTGAGGGTGCTTCATTGCATGCGCTCATCGAACAGCGCCTTGATGGCGTCTTAGTTGAAGTCGCCAAAGTACGTCAACACATGCCAGAAATTCTACAATGGCAACGTGAACGCTTACAAAACAAGTTAGAAGAGGCTGAAATCCAAGTGGATAACAACCGCTTAGAGCAAGAGCTTATTTTATTAGCGCAACGTGTTGATGTTGCAGAAGAATTAGATCGCTTAGAAGCACACGTTAAAGAAACACGTAATATCTTGAAGAAAAAAGAGGCAACTGGTCGCCGTCTTGACTTTATGATGCAAGAATTTAACCGTGAAGCAAATACATTAGCGTCAAAATCAATTAATAGCGAAGTCACAACTTCAGCAGTTGAACTCAAAGTATTAATCGAACAAATGAGAGAACAAATTCAGAACATCGAATAATCACTCTGTAACGGTTTTAATCTATAAAGAAGCCAACCGATGAAGTAATCTTATTGATCGTTTGGCTTTTCTCTTTGAAAAGATCTTCAAACTAACTCGAAATAGGTACCAATTTTCATGAACTTTGGGCTTATATTCCACAATAACCCTTCGAAGATATTAAAATTTTTTTACCCAAGCAGTATTAGGAGAAAAATGAACTACTGCCACAGTATTAATTATACTTTTCCAAATAATGAATAATATCGATTAAATCAACCCCTACAAAAATCACATAACAACTTGATTTTTAATCGTAAATTTAATTTCCTCCCTGTTTTTTCCAAAAATAAGATCTCGCTCATAAATCAATCAAATGTTTTGAGTTCAATCACAGATAACAAAACAGATCTTTGACACCACAATAACTGCTTATTAACATCCATCTTGTATACAAGTTGAATTCAATATAAATACAATAAGGTTGATTACCTCGACAAACCAATAAAAAGGTAACTCTATGTCACATAATGATTCTGTTGTAACACCAGCAACAAAAGACTCACCAGGGCGTTTACGTTGGGGATTAGCAGCAATATTTTTTATTATCGGTTTGATTGCATATATGGACCGCGCAAATATTTCCATTGTTGCCGAACATATGATGACCGATTTAGGAATGAGCAAAGTTCAATTTGGCTTTTTGGGTGCGCTATTTTCACTTGGCTATGCGCTTGCCCAAATTCCAAGCGGCATACTTGCAGAACGGTTTGGTAGCAGGCTTATCGCAACTATTAGCCTTTACATTTGGTCCGCATTCACAATATTAACGGTCGTTGCCCCTACCTATATTTGGTTATGCATCGTACGCTTCCTATTTGGTGTTGGAGAAGCGCCGCTCTACCCTGCAAATGCCGTCTTTAATACATGGTGGTTTCGCCAAAATGAAAAGGCACGGGCAGCTAGTTTCTTACTTGCTGGTTCCTATTTTGGGCCTGTGATTGCCCCTACCCTTACCGTATTTATTATGATTTCATTCGGGTGGCATGCCGTTTTCTATATCTTCGGTGTGATTGGTATTCTTATCGGTATGGTTTGGTATTTCTTTGCCAGAAATAAACCTGAACAACATCCTAAAATTTCTCAAAGTGAAATTGCGTTTATCCAAGGAGGCCGAACAATTAGTGAGCAAGGCGGTGCTGATGTTAAAGCCCCTTGGCGCAAATTTATGAAAGAACGTCCGTTCTGGGCGGTTGGTTTCCAATACTTTTTTGTCGCCTATATGACCACCTTATTTATGATTTGGCTCCCCACCTACTTACAAGAGGCTCGTGGCTTCTCATTAACCGAAATGGGTATTGCTGCCAGCTTTCCTTGGTTAGCAATTTGTATCGCAGTACTCACTGCAGGTTCAATTTCTGATTGGTTACTCAACAAAGGATACTCACAGTTAGTCGCGAGGGGATATATCGCCATTACCGGTTTTATTCTATTTATCGTGGGTATTTGCGGTGCGGCTCAAACTGAAAGTGCCATTGCAAGTGTTGCATGGCTCACCCTCGCACTCGGTTCTCTAGGATTGCCAGTTGTGACCTCTTGGGCAATCGCTGCGGATAAGGGCCGCCAATATGCAGGCTCTGTCAGTGGATGGATGAATTTATGGGGCAATCTCGGTGGTGTTATTTCCCCCATTCTATGTGGCTGGCTTGCACAGCATTTTGGTTGGACCGTCGCTTTACTTTTCAATGTGATACCTATCAGTTTAGCGATTATTTGCTGGTTTTTTATTCAGCCAGATAAACCTTTAGCAGCTGCTGTTAACCCTGACTAATTTTCACCCAAAGCACATTATATTCAATAAATAAAGGTGTCCCTATGTTTACATTAAATCCTCGTGTTGCCTGTTTTAGCCCTGAAATTATCGAAAGTTGCCGTGATGTTTGCCCGTCAACTATCGGACATATGACTGACTTCGGTTTTCTCAAAACATTACGCCCACAAATTGAACAATGCCAATTTATTGGTAATGCTGTAACAGTACGTATTCCACATATGGACTCATCTGCTGTACATAAGGTGTTCGACATCGTGCAAGAAGGCGACGTTGTCTGTATCGATATGTCAGGGGATTATGATCGCGCTTGTTGGGGCGAGATGGTTTCTTATATGGCACGGGCAAAGAAAATTGCCGGCGCGGTTATTGATGGTTGTGTCACCGATATCAAAGCATTACGTGAGATTGGCGTTCCTATTTATGCACGTAAAGTGAGCCCGTTAACAACGCGAATTTTAGGTATTGAAGGCGCAATTAATGTGCCGATTAGTATAGACGGCGTAACGATCCATCCTGGTAATTTAATCATTGCAGATGGCGATGGCATTTTAGTCGCTGCTGAAGTGACTCTGCAAGAGTATCGCCAACGAGCCCTTAATGCTCAACATGCTGAAATTGATGTTAAAAAGCGCATTGATGCTGGTGAAACATTAGCGGCAATTTCAGGTGCTGCGAAATTTTTTGAATAAGGAGACTCTATGAAGATTGCAATTGCTCAGCTAGCCAGTAGTCCAGATAAAGCTCAAAATTTAAAAAAAGCATGCGAAGCTATACAAAAAGCCGCTCAAGGTGGTGCCGACCTCGTCCTATTGCCGGAAATGTTTATGGCTTTTGTTCCAGCGGATAGTGGTATTAGCTATGCTGATGTCGCAGAAGCTGTTGATGGCCCTTTTGTCTCTCAGTTGGCAAAAACTGCTCAACAATGCGGTATTTATGTGACTTGTGGAATTTATGAAAGTGCCCCGAATGAGCCGAAAAGAGCATTCAACACGACAATTATGTTGAACCGCCAAGGTGAGCTTATCTATCACTACCAAAAAACCCACCTATACGATGCCTTTTCATATCAGGAATCCCTTAATATCATTCAAAGTAATAATGAATTAAAACCTGTGGAAACTGAATTTGGCAAAATTGGCGTTTTAGTCTGTTATGAACTGCGTTTCCCTGAAGTTGCTCGAAAACTAACCTTAGCTGGCGCTGACCTTATACTCGTTCCCACAGCATGGGTAAGCGGGCCACTAAAAGAAGAGCATTACCAAACATTAGTTAAAGCACGCGCTTTGGAGAACACGATCCCTGTTTGCGCATGCGACCAAACTGGTAATATTTTTATTGGTCGCAGCCTTGTTTGTGATGCACTTGGCGTAACTATCGCATCTGCTGGCTACGATGAGACACTATTTTTTGCTGAAATATCAACACAGCATACCGCAGAGACACGAGAGAAATTACCTTGTATGCAAAACCGACGTCCTGAGTTGTATTAGTCTAGAAACTGGCAAGGATGCCGGTTTATTCAACAAGTTAAGTTCAATTACCCACCAAAATTTAACAACATCCTAAATAATATAAAACTAGTGTATTACTTGTATACCAATCTATTCCTTTCTATACTCACTAAAATTTCTATTGTTAACACAAGATCCTGATGAAAGATAAACCACTAAGCCAACAAGCCTATACTGCAATTAAACATAAAATTCTCAGTAAGCAATTTGGAGAGGAAAGTTATACCTCTGAAAATAGCTTAGTTGAGGAACTCGGTATGAGTCGTACTCCAATTCGCGAAGCCTTATATCAATTACAGAATGAAGGCTTAGTCAAAATTATCCCTCGTAAAGGTGTTTTTATTCAGAAACTATCGTTAAAAGAGACCAGAGATAATTATGATTTACGCTTAGCAATTGAATCCCATGCAATTAAATTAGTTCGTGAATATTTAACTGATGAACATTTTTCTATCTTAAAGGCTATTATTGAACGGCAAGATGAATTATTGAAGGGAAATGACTATCAAGGTTGGATAAAAGAAGATGAACGATTCCACCGTTTCTTCTTGGAATTACTGGATAACTCGGTTTTCTTAGATTTAGCGGATAATATTCGCCAGCGAGTCTATTTTCAGCCTGACCCTATTTATCGCAATGAATATTATTATGAGTCTACACGCCAACATCAGCAATTAATTGAACAACTCAAAGCAAAAGAATTTACCCTTGCGGAAGAAACGCTAACTGAGCATATTTTGCGCGGCAAACGTAATTATGTTTAGCGTTAAAACCCAAAAAAAGAGAAAACCAAATTGATGGTTTTCCCTTAAATTGAATGTTATTTCTAACGACTTATCTTAGCTAGATTTGGCTTCTTTCAATGCTTCGTCTTTATCGTGGTGATAATGGAACGTAAATTGGAAAATTATTGCTAAGACTACGGTATAAGAAGCAAAAACTAACCAAATCATTTGCCAATCTTTAATACCATCCACCGTATAATAGTCGACAACCAACCCACTAAGTATCGCACCGAAATAGGCACCAACACCGTTAACCATCGTCATAAATAAGCCCTGGGCACTCGCGCGCATACGCGTATCCACTTCTCTTTCAATAAAGATGGAACCTGAAATATTAAAGAAATCAAATGCGCAGCCATAAACAATCATCGACATGATCAAGAACATCAGCCCGATGGCAGACGGGTCACCAAATGCAAAGAAGCCAAATCGTAGTGTCCATGCGAACATGCTTAATAACATGACAGTTTTAATGCCATAGCGTTTCAAGAAAAATGGAATTGCTAAAATAAAACACACTTCTGCCATCTGAGAAATCGATAACAGTATCGATGGATACTGAACCACCAAGCTATCTTGGTATAACGGGTTCAGACCGAAGTCATGCAAGAATGGGTTACCAAACGTATTAGTAATTTGTAAGACTGCGCCAAGTAACATAGCGAATAAGAAAAACACTGCCATAATGGGCTTTTTGAATAACACTAAAGCGTCTAAACCGAGCTTACTGATCCAACTACTTGAAATTGCTTTTTTATTCACATCAATTTTTGGCAAAGTTAATGAATAAAGCGCTAAAAGTAATGAGCTACCACCTGCAATATAAAGTTGCATACTACTTAGCTCAAATTTCAATAAGCTAATACTCCACATTGCAACAATAAAGCCAACCGTACCAAATACCCGGATAGGTGGGAAGTTACTCACTGAGTCGAGCTGATATTGGCTTAATGATGAGTAGCTGATGCTATTTGAAAGTGCAATCGTTGGCATAAAGGCCATTGCATTAATTAACATCACCCAGAACATAACGGTTGAACTCGTGACTGTTGCGGCATAAAACAATGCAGCAGCCCCAATTAAATGGCAAATCATATATAAACGATTTGCTGGAATATATTTATCTGCAATGATTCCGATAAGCCCGGGCATTAGAATGGCAGCAATACCCTTTGAGCTATACACCATACCGACTTCTGCACCTGAAAAACTCAATGTTTTCATCATGTAGGAACCGAGTGTGACTAACCAACTTCCCCAAACAAAATATTGCAGGAAAAGCATGATTTTCAAGCGGGATTTAATGTTCATACAAAGCTCCGTTTGGAGTTATATTTATTTGTTTTTATTTTCAACTCAGCAATGGCAACACCCATGAGGATGACAGCAACACCAACAAACTGAATTAATTCAAGGGGTAACTGCAATACTGTCACGGATAATAAAATCGTGACGGGCAGCTGCATTGAGCTAACAATGGTCGCTAAGCTGGTACCGATCAGCGGGGTTCCTTTAGCAAACATCCACATGCCAAAGAAAGAACCAAAGAAAGCCAGAGGTAATCCATATGAGAAAAATAGAGATTGAAACGTTGATGCACTCAGTAAGAATGTTGGCGGAACGACAATTGATGTCAAAATTGCGCCTCCTGTTACCATGATTGCAGAACGCATCATAGGATCTGTTTTAACCGCTAATGCACCACTGACATAAACACGAATAGCATTTGATAACGCTGCACATAATCCTAATAACACACCAAGCCAGTGAAATACGATCCCAGAACTATTTAACAAACCTGTCGCTAATACTGTTCCGATTAATATCACCACAACAGATACCATGATCATCACGGGAGGTATTTGGCGACTAATAAATGCGTTAATTGCAACCCCCATCCATGTAAATTGCAAAAATAAGACAACACCAAGTGCCGGAGACAAATACTGCAATGATGCATAATACAAAAGCCCGGTTAACCCTGTTGTCGTCCCAGTGAGTAACATTAATAGGCCTTGCCTGCGTGTTGGCCATACTAGGCGCGCTTTTTTTACCAATGCACCCGTAACAACAAAAAACCACAGTAAAATCGCACCTAATACTGTCTGGCTACCGATGACATCATTCAAGGAATACCCTGCACGATAAGCCAACACCACAAGCGTTGAAAGAATGCCATAACTACAAGCGCCTAAAGAAACTAAAATCAGACCTTTAAATTTCATCTCAATATTCACCTTACTTTAGCGTTATGGACATCTTTATATTATTTTGAGAAAAAGAACTTATAAAACTAGAAACGAGCAATCACGCCAGTCACTAGTTTCAAGAAAGTCGCTTTAACTTTTTCTGCTGTTTCAATAACTTCGTCATGGCTAAGTGGCTGCTCTAAAATACCGCAAGCCATATTGGTTAAACAGGAAATACCGACGGTTTTAATTTGTGAATGGTGGGCAACTAGCGCTTCTGGCACAGTAGACATACCGACAGCGTCTGCGCCTAAGGTTCTGATCATACGAATTTCAGCAGGGGTTTCATACGTTGGGCCAGTCCACCATGCATAAATACCTTCACGAACCGAGACACCTTGTTCAGACGCTACATCTTTGATTGTTTGGCGTAATTCTTTGTTATACACCTCACTAACATCTAAGAAACGAACACCTAATTCAGGGTTGTTTGGCCCCATCAATGGATTATTTGCCGTTAAATTAATATGATCGGTAATAATCATCAGGTCACCCGGGTTGAAGTCAGTATTTACTGCACCGCAGGCGTTGGTGATAATCAATTTTTCGACACCCAATGCTTTCATCAAACGCACAGGGAAAGTGACTTGGTCGAGGGAAAAGCCTTCGTAGTAGTGAAAACGGCCTTTCATGGCAACCACATTTTTACCTGCGATAGTGCCGATCACCAATTCATTGGCATGCCCTACGGCTTCAGATTTGGCAAAATGTGGAATTTCACTATAAGGAATATGGACGGCATTTTCTAATGTATCCGCGAACGGGCCTAGTCCTGAGCCTAAAATAATACCCACTGTTGGTTTAATACCTGTGCGAGACTGAATAAAGCTCAAGCTTTCTAGAATATCTTTTGTATGATGCATGGTTGTCTCCAAATTGACATCGGCTAAAAATTGTTAAAATCGATCATAAAGCAATTTAAAAACAGAACAGCGATCTTAATCTCATTTTAAGAAAAAGATTTTAGCTATGATGTGTCACAAGAAGCAGAATCTTATGCGTATATTTGCTAATCTTTAGCGCAAGAATCGGAATGAAAAGGAGTGAGGCGCTTGTTACATACACTATTAAATGAATTTCGCACCTCAAAAAATTCAAAAACACAAAAACTAAAAACTCTTTACCGGTTAATTTTAAACCACGGCCCCATTAGGGCAGAAATGCTGACATCACTTGCCAGCATGAAACCTGCAACTTGCGCTCGGTTACTTGATGAACTGGGAAAAAACCACTTAATTTCGACCTCTGAACTCGGGGAGTCGACAGGAGGTCGTAAACCTATCCTCTACAGCATTAATGCTGCGGATGGTTACCTGATTGGCATTGAAATGAGTGATATATACTCAACGATTGTTTTACAAAACCTAAAGTTAGATATTTTAGGGATAGTAAAAGTGAAATATGAGCACCTAGAAACCGCAGAAAACATGGTGGACCATCTGCTTAATAAATTAGACGTTTTATTAGCTGAACATGGACTTAACGTAAAAAGTTTGTTGGGTATAGGAATCGCCATCGACCATATTTTAGAACGTGATAAACTGCCATATCATCAATATCACTCACGAATAAAAGAACTTCACGACTATATTTCCAATAAAGTCCCTTGTTTTGTATTACTCGGGAGCGGGATTAGTTTTGCCGCTTTTGCTGAGTATCGTTTACGCTATACTTCTGATAGCCAACGGTTTTTATTCACAACCTGTGATACTGATATTCGCAGTTGTACCATCATCAACAACCAATACGCTCCGGCTCCCATTAGTACTGCTCAAGCCTTTGGCCATACGACAATTGATATAAATGGCAAACGCTGCGAATGTGGGTCATTTGGCTGTTTAAAGCAATATAGTTCACTGTCTGCGATTAAGTCACGCGTGATCCAGCAACTTAGATTGGGTAAGAGCTCAATAATCAATGAATTAGTTAATAATGAGTCTGAAATTAGTTACCATACTATTTTCCAAGCACTTACATTGAACGATGCCTTGTGTCTCGAAGCACTTGGCGAAGCGGCCTATTATTATGGTATCGCCATCGCGAATGCTATCTTAACTACCCAAGCAGATGTGGTGGTATGCGGTGGAACTCTAACCCCTAAAAATCACTTTTTTGAGATGACCAAAAAGTCTATTGAGGAAAAACTCTCTATTTTTCCTCATATTAAGACACGTATTTATCCCGCCAATGATTCATACGAAATTGTTGCTCAAGGAGCCGGAGGAATGGTCATGGAGAAATACCTCGCAGATTAAGCCATTCTTTCATTAAAGCGGATAGAGTGTAGAATAAATCAACGAATCTATACTCTATCACTATCAATGAGGGGATCATGTTAGAATTTGAACACATCAGCAACACGACGAAATCACTGGTACTACAGCAACTTGCATCTCAATCCCCTCTGGTTCATTGCATGACAAACGACGTTGTTCAGACCTTCACTGCCAATGTCCTGTTAGCACTCGGCTGCTCCCCAGCCATGGTCATTGAACCTGAAGAAGCGGAGCAGTTTGCCACTATCGCCCATGGCTTACTAATTAATGTCGGCACATTAACCACTGAGCGCCGATATGCGATGAAATGTGCGGTTAACAGTGCGGAGCAGGCGAAAAAACCTTGGGTACTTGACCCTGTTGCCGCAGGTGCACTCAGCTTTCGCACCCATTTTTGCCATGAATTGCTGGCTCTCAAGCCTGCTGCTATTCGCGGTAATGCCTCTGAAATTATGGCATTGGCAGGAAGCAGTGCTGGCGGCAGAGGCGTTGATTCCCTTAACTCCACTGATGACGCCCTTCCCGCAGCACAATTATTAGCGAGACAAGCTAAGACAATTGTTGCGATAAGCGGGGAAGTGGATTACATCACTGATGGAACACGCACCTTCGCGGTTACTGGCGGCCATATTTTAATGACTCGAGTGGTCGGTACGGGATGCGCTCTTTCCGCGGTGGTTGCTGCATGTTGCACTCTACCGGGTGATAGGCTGCAGAATGTTGCCGCGGCTTGCGCTATCATGAAACAAGCCGGAGAAGCCGCAACCCAGCGTTGCCATGGGACGGGCAGTTTTATCCCTGAATTTTTAGATGCGCTTTATCAATAGTTTTGTTGTGATCGATAGTTTTTGCTGTTTCGATAACTTTATTGTAATGAAAACTTGGCATAACACGCTAGAGCCGAGTTTTCTTCCCTCTTACTTTTCTTGACCAATGACGGAAGTTATCTCTGAAACGAATAAATCGATAAGCAAAATTTTTACTATCGGGTTCGATATCGTAAAAACGCTGTAATGCAATTAAATCATTCGCTTTGCAAATAGCAAAATTACCATAGTCTGATAAATCAATAACCTTAAGCCCTTCATTGGTTATAACAAAATTCCCTGCATGGATATCATTAGAAGATAAACCATATCTATGTAATTGGTTTATAATGGCTTTCATCTCTGTATAGTAAGGCTTGATATCATCAATTTCAGATAAAACAGTTCCTTCTACATACTCAGCAATAATCCATGTTTCTACTGACTCACGACCGACCATTTTTTCAGCAACGAAATAGATGTCATTGGTTACCACACAGCCTTTATTTTGAGCAGAGACTAATCGCATTAATAACTGTGAATAAAAAGGGCCTGAAATAATACGCATCAACCGTTTTTCAAAACGCTTATCACGTTCTTTCTCACATTTAATAATAAAATTTTGCCCATTAACTTGAATGCGAGCAACGCTTCTATCAATATTTCCGCTACTTAAATTCTTACCCGTGATCTTCCCATCAATATAATCATTAACAATTTGCCAAAAATCTATCTCACCTTCTTTTTGAAAGGTGATAAAACCGTCTCTTTGTTTTTTTATGATTTTCTGCATAACAAAATAGCCAATTTTTAATCAATTGACGGATGCTAGCAAATGGCAAACAACATTTCTTAGCGATTGTTGCAGAGTAGCGTTTAAAAATAGGTAACTTGTGCACTATGGCACAAAATAGATAAGGTTATTAGGTCTTAATATACAGAGGTAGGTTAGCACGATGCCAACCTACCCCATAAACGCGTTTTAATCGTTACCAAATAAATCGCGGGTATAGACTTTATCGGCTACATCTTCGATCTCAGGTACCATTCTATTTGCTAAGATGATATCGCATTGAGCTTTAAATTCCGCTAAGTCATTGACTACTTTAGAACGGAAAAATTCGGTTTCTTTCATTACGGGTTCATAAACGACAACTTCAATGCCTTTGGCCTTGATGCGTTTCATGATGCCTTGCACTGCAGAGGCGCGGAAGTTGTCTGACCCTGCTTTCATCACTAGGCGATAAACACCGACTTTACACGGTGCTTTAGCAATAATTGCATCGGAAATAAAGTCTTTGCGGGTACGGTTCGATTCCACAATGGCGTTAATCAAGTTATTCGGCACATCATCGTAGTTTGCCAGCAACTGTTTGGTATCTTTCGGTAAACAATAACCACCGTAACCGAATGAGGGGTTGTTATAATGGCTGCCAATACGTGGGTCTAAAGAGACCCCTTCAATAATTTGGCGTGCATTTAAACCGCGGCTTTCTGCATAGGTGTCGAGCTCATTAAAGTACGCCACACGCATCGCTAAGTAAGTGTTGGCAAACAGTTTTATCGCTTCGGCTTCGGTGCCATCGGTAAATAACACGGGAACGTCTTTTTTAATCGCACCTTCCAGCAGCAAATCTGCAAAAATTTTCGCGCGCTCTGAACGCTCTCCCACCACAATACGGGAAGGATGTAAGTTATCCCACAAGGCACGGCCTTCACGTAAAAACTCAGGAGAGAAAATTACGTTGGTATAGCCAAATTCTTCACGTAACCGTGCAGTAAAGCCCACAGGGATAGTGGATTTTACGATAATCGTCGCTTCAGGGTTGATTGTATTCACATCATGAATAACAGACTCAACCGATTGAGTATTAAAGTAATTGGTTTTTGGGTCATAGTCGGTTGGTGTCGCCACAATCACATATTGAGCCCCTGTATAGGCCTCAGTTTTATCTTCTGTTGCGCGAAAATTGAGGGTCTTTTCCGTTAAAAACTGCTCAATTTCAGCATCAACAATGGGTGATTGATGGTTATTTAACATCGCCACTTTTTCAGGGATGATGTCCACCGCAACCACTTCGTGGTGTTGTGACAGCAACATGGCGTTAGATAGGCCAACGTAGCCGGTTCCTGCGATTGCTATTTTCAAACTTGCCTCTCAAATCCTGCTAAAGATGTTACAGCTTATTGATATTATTGATGATAATAAGAACGGTACCAATCAACAAATGCCTGAACACCCTGTTCAATAGAAACTTGTGGGCGATAACCTGTCACATTAAACAAGTCTTCCGTATCTGCCCAAGTGGTGTACACATCACCCGCTTGCATCGGTAAAAAGTTTTTAATCGCTTCTTTACCCAGTGCCTTTTCCAATGCAGAAATAAATTCAATCAACTTAACGGGCTGCCCATTACCAATATTATAGATTCGATATGGCGCGCTGCTTTCTGCCGGTGATGCCGAATGATTATTCGGGTTTGCTTGTGGAATTATATCTGAAATACGGATCACACCTTCGACAATATCATCAACAAAAGTGAAATCACGACTGAGATTGCCGTTATTATAGACATCAATAGGCTCGCCCGCCAAAATAGCTTTGGTGAATTTAAATAGAGCCATATCTGGGCGGCCCCAAGGGCCATACACTGTAAAAAAGCGCAGTCCTGTGGTCGGTAGCTGGTATAAATGTGAATAGGAGTGCGCCATTAATTCATTGGCTTTCTTTGTCGCCGCATAGAGGGAAATCGGGTGATCAGTTGCCATGTCAGTGGTAAATGGCGTCTTATCAGTTACGCCGTACACCGAACTTGAAGAGGCGTAGACCAAATGTTTTACTTTTGCTTGGCGACAGCCTTCTAGAATAGCGAGGTGGCCGGTCAAATTACTATCTGCATAAGCAAATGGGTTTTCCAATGAGTAACGGACTCCCGCTTGTGCCGCTAGGTGAATGACTCGGTCAAATTGCTCTTGGGTACATAATACCCGAACAGTTTCACGATCAGTAAGGTCAAGATGAATAAAGCGAAATAAAGGAAACTGTTCCAGTAAATGTAAGCGGGATTGCTTAAGCCCCTGATCATAATACGCATTTAAGTTATCGATTCCGACAACCTCATGCCCATTCTCTAATAAACGTTGGCAAAGCTTAAAACCAATAAAACCTGCACTTCCCGTGACCAAATATTTCATATTCATTGTCTTCTAGCGTTAAACTATTCTAAAGCTCTAAATGAGCACCTAATTTCACAGAAAAATTAACTAAAATTAAGACAAAAAAAACAACGAATGGTTTTATTATTAAAACTAGAAAGCGTAAAAAAATAATAGTTTTTAAGAAAATATTAAGATTTAAGGTAGGGAATAGCAAAAAAGAGGGGATCAGCCGTAAATATCATAAATATCTACGGCTGATAATAACATTTTACTGAATATCACCTTTATTCGCATTGGCTGCGTCTAAAGTTCCATAAACATAGTTGCGGTAGCTATCAAGTAGCTTTTGATCTTCACAATCATTCAACTTGCCGTCACATAAGTGACGCATTTTGATGTTGGCCTCATAAAATGGAGAGATTTTTAGATTTGCCCTTTCTAATAAAATTCCGCCTAAGAAGGAAATATCCGTTAACTGGCCCGTTTTTATCGCAGCCCCTGATTTCAAATTATCTCGCAAAGTAAATTGTGTTAGATAAGCAGGTGATGAAAATGAAGAATTATACTGATTTAAACTAATGCCTGGCTGATGGTCACCAAAGTATAAAAACATCAACGGGCGCTCACGTTTTTCAATAAATTCAGCAAAATCACGTATTGATGTATCTGAGGTTACGATTTTGTCCATATAATGGCTAAATTCGCCTGCAGCATCGGGGTTTTTAATTTTGTCTTTTATGCCATAGTCATCACTGTGACTCTCTTTGTAAGGGCCATGCTCATACATTGTAAGAGAGAAAATAAATACGGGTTTATCTGTTTCTTTAGATAAGATTTCTTTCACGTATTTCAGCATGTCATCGGTGCTGATCGTCCATAAGTTATCTTGTAGTTTACCTGGATAGCCGAGTTCTTGTGGTTGAATAATTCTATCAACCCCAAGCGTTTCATAAGCATGGCCTGAGTGGTAAGCACCTTTATTAAAGGGGGTAAGTACCACTGTATAATAGCCATTAGCCTTCATTTCTTTGAATAGGCTATTTTTAAGGTGGTCAACGATAAAATAAAATACACCACTTTTTTGCGCACCGAAATCATCGCTATTTAAGCCAGTTAGCGCTGAGAATTCAGATAACCAAGTCCCACCGCCAAAAGTTTGCACCCGCATCTGACTATGCGCACTCACGCCACTATCTTGCTGGAACATGAATAAATCAGGAAGCTTGGTTCCTTCAGGTAAATCATAAACATGTGGGTCAACGGTAGATTCTTGCAATAATAAAACAATGTCTGGTTTTTCTGATACCGCATTATTTTCTAAGGAAACTGCCGCTGCTTTTTCCACAAAATAATCGGCTGAACCTGCAAACTCAGGGGATTGGTAACTCGCATTCTGTGCCGACATAATAATATTGGTCACTGTCCCACGGCCTTTTGGCAACGTCTGAGACCATCTGTCATAATAATGTGAGCTTGTTAAGTTAATACCGAAGTAACCTGCAACAATAAGAACAACACCAATGACGCGAGTAATTTTTGATTGACTCGGTTTGAGCAACCGCCAGCTAATAACCCCATTAATGACTAATAATATAAGCAACCCAACCAAGGCGACACCCGCTAACCAATAGTGGCCTAAAGTCCCCATATTGGAAGTGTCCGTCATGATGTTGATATCACTAAAGAAGAGTTGTTCTTTGTAATAATGAACTTTTAACTGATTCAGGAATTTTATGGTGATAAATAATGTACTGGTGATCACCGCAGAAAATAACCAGCGAGCTGTTAACACCATTAAAATACCGAATAAAACGGCATATACACTGACCGATATGAGTGCAGGATACATTACGCTGCCTTTTTCAAAAACTAAGAAAAGGGAGCCAATAAAGATCAATGCCAGATAAAAGCCTGCAAATAACGTTTTCTTCATCAGTTTTACCACAAGTTTAATATTGGAGGTTGCTATGAGGCACTACTATAACGGATCCAAACACTCAATTTATTCAACGAAAATACCTTTGTCTCGTAAATGGTGCCCATCGCCTTTACGACGAGTAAAACCGCTTTTATCAAAAAACTCAAGAATTTGAATGGCGAGTTTCCGGCCAATCCCTAGTTCGTTACGAAAATCAGCGGCAAAAATGACCTCATTTTCTAAGCAATAACGATGAATCAGTGAAGCAAAATAGTTAATTTGCTCATGGCTATAATAGCGGTCACGAACTATCGCTGTAATTAATCCCATTTGCGCCGCCTTTTTTAGAACTCGACGTATCGTATCTTCTTCATGGCCACTTTCTAATGCTAAATCACGAACCCACCACGCCTCATTACGTGAAAATAATGGGTGTATTTGCTGCCAAATTAACTGCTGTTGCGCATCAAATACCAGCCCATGTTGAGGCATATGTAACCAACCTCGAGTTTGCTTAATAACGTTTTCATCAATTAGGTCATTAATGAATTTAAATGTTAACGCCTCACTCATTGAAGGCAAAGCCATACGTTTCAAACGTGCTTTGCCCACACCGATTTGGTCACTGTGTATTTCATTAAATTGTTCAAGTGCTTGAACGATACGGTCTTTCGCTATTTGCGCTTTAAATGTGGATAAAACATAGTTGCCCACACGCGCCACATCCATTTGTGCCAATAAATTATCTAATGCATCATGGGTGAGTTGCCGCGCCCAACTGTAATCCCGTAAATTAAGTTCACCTTGGGGAAGCTGTAACTTAAAGTGAGCCAGTTCGTCTTGTTCTCGGCAAAGCCTAGATAACCAATCCAAAAACTCTGGGAGCCTTTTACCTCGGCGTGGGGAAACCAAACGTATCACGCGAGCCCCACCTAACGTTTGCCGAGCACTAATATCACGGATGATTAACCGGTCATTCTCTACTAACCATAATGGGGTATCTAAAATTAACTCAGCAAGCACGGGGGTTTCCCCTTGCTCCACTAATAATGACACTCGCCCAGTGATATGACTTGCACCATGATATAGATGCACAGGCTGCCAGTGCTTAATTAATGTATCGCATTCCAATTCGACAATAACCCGTGTTGCAATAAACGCAGGTTGCTCTGCAAGTAACCAATCACCTCGGGTAATATTTTCTTTATCAATGTCGCCCGCCAAGTTTAAGGCTACGCGATCACCTGCAACAGCGAATTCAGATATTTGGTTTTGCCGATGAATACCTCTGACACGAACTTGCTTATCCGCTCCAGTCACCCAAAGTGACTCGCCAACCTGAATTTTTCCCGCTAACGCGGTGCCAGTCACCACAACCCCTGCGCCTTTTACCAAAAACACGCGGTCAATGGCTAAACGAAAACGACGTTGGATATTGGGATGTGAACCACTTTGCTGATGAAGCTGTTGTAGGTATAACCGCAGCGCATCAATACCACGGCCATCTTCGATAGAAGTAATAAATAATTTTGCGTCAGGCCAACCTTGCTGAGACAGCTCTGAGGTGACTTGCTCAGTCACTTGTTCAATTCGCAGATGATCGACTCTGTCCGCCTTCGTCAATATGACACTGACATTTTCACAACCCGCTAGCCTTAAAATAGAAAGGTGTTCAAGGGTTTGCGCCATTATTCCATCATCACAGGCAACAACCAAAAGTGCATGGTTTATGCCACCAATCCCAGCCAACATATTGGCTAAAAACTTTTCGTGTCCTGGAACGTCGATAAAACCAATAGAGCTTCCATCTGGCTGTGGCCAGTAGGCATACCCTAGGTCAATGGTCATACCGCGCTTTTTTTCCTCAGGAAGGTGCGCGGTATTTACGCCAGTAATGGCTTGAATTAAAGAAGTTTTACCATGGTCAACATGGCCAGCTGTCGCAAAAATCATGAAAGTAAGGCCTGTAATAATGCGTGTTCATCATCAAGACAGCGCAGGTCAAGCCACAATTTACCTTCTTTCATACGCCCAATCACAGGTTGAGGTAACTGGCGCCACTGCGTAGCGAGTTGCTCTAATGTGCTACCTTTTCCATTTAGCGGTGTAAATGTTACCGCAAAGCTAGGAAGCCGGTCGATGGGAAGTGAGCCGCTCCCTATTTGTGAGAGGCAAGGCTCCACTTCAACAATAAATTTATCACCGTAAAAGGCTTGTAGAGCAACAACAATGCTTTCTGCACTACCACGGATCGTCTCCGGGTCTCGGGTCAACCAACGCAATGTGGGTAAATCTGTTGTGAGTTTCTCGGGAGTTAGATACAGCTTTAGTGTCGCTTCAAGCGCAGCTAAAACCATTTTATCAACCCGTAAAGCACGTTTTAATGGATGTTTTTGAATTGCATCAATCCATTTTTTCTTCCCTAAAATGATCCCTGCTTGTGGGCCACCAAGAAGTTTATCTCCAGAAATTGAAACTAAATCAATTCCTTGAGAAAGGTAATTTTGTGGCATCGGTTCTGCGGGTAGTCCATAAGCCGTCATATCAATCATCGAGCCACTACCTAAATCAATTGCTGTAGGTAATTGGTACTTTCGACCTAACTCTGCGAGTTCTTCACCTTCAACTTCAGCCGTAAATCCTTCAATGCTGTAATTGCTGGTATGCACTTTCATTAATAGTGCAGTTTGATCATTAATCGCATTCTCATAGTCACGTAAGTGAGTCCGATTCGTTGTCCCCACTTCAACTAATTGGCAGCCAGCCTGCGCCATCACGTCAGGCACACGGAAAGCCCCACCAATCTCAACTAATTCACCACGAGAAACAATAACTTGTCGACCATTTGCAACCGTTGCTAGCAATAATAAAACGGCTGCCGCATTATTATTAACAATACAGGCATCTTCGGCGCCAGTGAGCTCACACAGCAAATCAGCAATCGCACGGTCACGATGCCCACGCATCGCACCATCTAGAGAATATTCTAATGTGACAGGCGAACTCATCACTTGGCTAACTGCATTTACCGCTGTGGTTGACATTACCGCACGACCTAAATTGGTATGTAGCACCGTACCGGTCAAGTTAAACACGTTTTTTAGCGCGCTTTGCCCTAAAGCTTGATGGCGTTGAGCTAACTCTTTTACCCAATCTTCCTGCCAAGCAGGTAATTTCCCTGCCTGTGCAATACAGGTTCGAGCTTGCTCTTGCATCTCACGTAAACATGCAGTGACCCAATGAGCCCCTGATTGTTCAACCAATATCTGCACTTCATCGAGCTGCAATAATTTATCAATAGCAGGAAGTTGACGATATAAAGCCAAGTCTGATTCAGCCATAGTCACAATTCTCTTTTACCGCTTATTTTTCACCAGGGAACAAGAACGGATTAATACTACTACGCGCAAAGCCTTCTTCTTCCATGCGAGCATCTAAAATAATTGATGCTAAATCATCAGCAACAGCTTCAACTTTGGCTTCTTTTTCTTGATAAAGAATTTTCAGATAGCTACCACAATCACCACAGCTTTCAGCTTTAACTGCTGCATTTTCATCATCTAATGACCAATAATTTAATTTACCTGTTTGCTCACAGTTACTGCATTTTACGCGCACCATATGCCATTCGGTTTCACATAAATTACAGTGTAAATAACGTAAACCTTGTGAGGTGCCAATTTGCACAATACTCGACACTGGCATGCTATTACATACAGGGCAGAAATGACGATGATCGCCATGTTCCGCACGTGCCTTACCAGGGATATTTGCAGCCATTTGCGCCCAATACACCGATAATGCAGCCCAAATAAACATCGATTTATCCGCAGGCACTTTTTCAAACTCTTCATTTAGCAACGCAGTTGCCATGGCTTCAAGTTCGGTTTCAGAGGCTTTATTCAGGTTTTCTAATGCAGGACGTACAGACTCAGGCACAACTGGCATTAATTCGGCAATAATTGCCGTCAATAGTTTGTGCCAATGCGTTGTACGCGGAAATGTTTTTGCATCTAATGGCGAATTATTGGTATTTGTTGAGCGCTCAAGGATAGATGCCATATCCATTTCTAATGGATTATCATGCTGCGCATTATTTTGGGCAGTTGCCACTTCAGCAGCAAAATTCAGATAATCTGCAAAAGGATGTTCTCCCGCACCAAGTTCTTTGAGCCGCTCAGCACGGCGCTGATATAAGCTTTTTAAGTTAGGAAACAGAACTGGTGGAATAAAACCAATTCCCTTTTCTTTCAATCTTTCTTGTCCTAACTCTTCTTTAGGAACGATACGAATACCCATTGCGTTCTCTCTTTTCTATTTTTTTATAACGACAATTCCCGAGAAAAGGCTATTTATTTTCTCGAAAGCGTTTTTGCTCATCATATTTATATCCGCGAAAGCGGTTCTCTAACGTTCAGGATAAAACAAAAGTCACCTTGAGGCTACTCTAGCCCCTGAATTATCCATTCCATTAACCCGTAGTAGATCAAGGTAAATGTAAATCAGGATGATGATTGTTTTATTTGATATAAATAAATTGTTATCACTAGGATAAAAATAGTGAAGTTGACGTTTGAAGTGATTATGACTGCAAGCTTATGATGCAAACAGCCTTTTATTTACAACAGGAATGGGTATTGCCCCCTTATCTCAAAGTGTTTTTTATTGTCATTGTTCAATAAGAAAGAAATAAAAACATAAATATATTTAATGCCATATCTACTGTGTCTTTTAGATAAAGATAAATATAAAAAGCATTTATAGTCAATAAAATACGCGACCAAATACTATTTAGTCGCGTAATAATGAAATAACAGTTTTGCTTCTTTAGGGGTATAACAGTCCCTTTGGTACAATCAAAATACCAAATGAAAAGCAGATATCGTTAATAACGAGATAGTCTTTAGACTTTCAGTAATTCAGGGTAATACATACGTTTAATTGCGAGCTCTAAACCTCTAACTTCCGCTAAACCTTTCAAGCGACCTATGGCGGAATAGCCTGGATTGGTCACTTTTTTCAAATCATCTAAAATTTGGTGACCATGGTCTGGTCTCATTGGAATCGGTGCAAGCCCCGCAGCATGGCGTTTTTGTTCAACCGCTAAAATGGCTTTAACCACTTCAAACATATCGACATCACCTGCAATATGATTGCCTTCATGGAAGGTATTTGGGTTGTTTTCTCTCACCGTTGAACGTAAGTGTGTGAAATGAATACGATCACCAAATTCATTAATCATTTTTACTAGGTCGTTATCGGCTCTTACGCCATAAGAACCTGTGCACATAGTAAACCCATTATGAATACTATCGCAGCTTTGCTTAATAAACCGCATATCTTCAATGGTAGAAACAATACGAGGCAAACCTAAAATTGGTCGTGGAGGGTCATCAGGGTGAATAGCTAAAACCACATTTTCTTCTTCACAGACAGGGACGATTTTCTGCAAGAAATAACCTAAGTTCTCACGTAACTGATTTTCATCAATATCATTATACAGCGCCAAGCGCTCACGGAATTGGTCTAATGTATAACCTTCTTCCGCACCTGGTAACCCTGCAATGATGGTTTTAATCAGGTTTTCGATATCATCAGATGACATATTGGCATAATACTCTGCCGCTTCTTTAACTTCTTGTTCTGAATAACTCGCCATCGCATTTTCACGTTTTAAAATATGAATTTCAAACGCAGCAAAAGCAATATTATCAAACCGTAACGCTTTGGAGCCATCCGGTAGGGTATAAGCAAGGTCAGTACGCGTCCAATCTAAAATTGGCATAAAATTATAGCAAATGGTTTTAATACCACAGGATGCTAAATTACGAATACTTTGTTGGTAATTTTGAATATAGAGATCAAAATTACCTTGTTGAGTTTTAATATCTTCATGAACAGGAATACTTTCCACGACAGACCAAACTAACCCAGCATCTTCAATGATAGCCTTACGCTTTAAAATCTCCTCGACACTCCAAACTTCACCATTAGGAATATGGTGGAGCGCAGAGACGATCCCCGTCGCCTCTGCTTGCCTAGCATCACTTAAAGAAACAGGGTCATTAGGGCCGTACCAACGCCACGTATGCTCCATGAGTACTTCTCCTTCGATTATTCAAAAATAGTCTGATAAGGAATTGTTTCAAATAGGTAACCATCAAAATTGGGGTCATCAAAATCAGAAAGCTGCATTAGCGTATTTTTGACATTCTCTAAATGCTGCCACATCTCTTTTTTAGCCAATTCAGGATCACGTTTTTGTAGTGCATTTAAAATATTTTCATGATCAATCAACCACTTCTTCCGGTAAGTCGTATTGTCGATATGCTCATGTAGTTTATCCCACATAGGGCTTTGTAACCGCACAGCCCAGATATCATCAATAATCTTCGCCATCATGTCGTTCTTGCTTGCGCGAGCAATCAACACATGAAACTTATGATCATTAGCATCGTCACTTTCATTATTCGCGACTTTGATTCGCTCATCTTCTAATAATGCGCGGATCTCTTGGATATCGGCTTTTGTTGCTGACAAAGCAGCACATGCAGCTATCGCACTTTCAATCACTTGGCGAGCTTGCAGTATTTCAAAAGGGCCATGGTCTAAACTTTTAACTTCATCAATTAACAGATCTGGGTGGTTGATGACATAAACACCAGAACCTTTCTTGATAGAAACCAATTTTTCAATTTCCAACATGATGAGTGCTTCACGTACCAATGAGCGACTAACATCATATTTTTTAGCGATCTCACGCTCCGGCATTAAACGACTTCCTATCGGATATTCACCAGATGCAATGAGCTCTTTTAACTGCTGACCTAGGTATTGGTACGAGCGGTATTGAGTTTTCATATATATGTACAACGCGTTGTCGAATTAAATTTAGTTCTTCCATTGTAGATTATCGTCCCTCACTTCAATGGTCAACCAATTTATCCACTATTTCCGCAAAATTAGTTAACCAATTTGTGATCAGATTCACTTATTGTCGTCTTTTTAGCCATTGTTTTTTAATTTATCGATTGATAGAGTGAAAAAAAGAAAATTTGGTTAACCAATAAATAAACCAGTTTGCGTGATTATGGGTAATTTGGTTGATCAGTTGGTTAACAAGTAATAGGGATTTAGGCCAAAATGAAAATCATAAAAGCAGAAGTCTTTGTATGTAGCCCCGGTCGTAATTTTGTCACATTAAGAATTACCACCGATGAAGGCGTATATGGGCTAGGTGATGCCACCCTTAACGGGAGAGAACTCTCAGTGGCATCCTATCTTCAAGATCACCTCTGTCCTCAGTTGATAGGCCGTGATCCACATAAAATCGAAGATATTTATCAGTTCTTCTATAAGGGAGCCTATTGGCGCAGAGGCCCAGTTACGATGTCCGCTATTTCTGCGATTGATATGGCACTGTGGGATATTAAAGGCAAAGTTGCCAACCTTCCGGTTTATCAATTACTCGGTGGCGCTTCTCGTGAAGGCGTGATGGTTTATTGCCACACCACGGGTACCGATATTGCCGAAACACTAGATAACTACGCAAAATATAAAGAAAAAGGTTTTAAAGCGATCCGTGTGCAGTGCGGCATCCCAGGAATGGCAACCACATATGGGCAAAGCAAAGGGAAAAATCTTGCTTACGAACCAGCGACAAAAGGCCATCACCCTGAAGAGCAATTTTGGTCAACCGAAAAATACCTCGATTTTATGCCAAAACTGTTTGAAGCCGTACGGGACAAATATGGCTTCAATGAGCACCTTTTACATGATATGCACCATCGCTTGACCCCTATTGAAGCGGCTCGCTTCGGTAAAAGTATTGAAGATTATCGATTATTTTGGATGGAAGACCCAACACCAGCGGAAAACCAAGCTTGTTTTAGATTAATTCGTCAACATACCGTCACCCCAATCGCTGTAGGTGAAGTTTTTAATAGCATTTGGGATTGTAAACAATTGATTGAAGAGCAACTCATCGATTATATCCGCACCACAATCACGCATGCTGGCGGGATCACAGGTATGCGCCGGATTGCTGATTTCGCTTCACTTTACCAAGTCAGAACCGGTTCTCATGGTCCATCTGACCTATCCCCAATTTGCCATGCTGCCGCCTTACACTTTGATCTATGGGTACCCAATTTCGGTGTTCAAGAGTTTATGGGCTACTCCGAAGAAATGTTGTCCGTATTTACGACTAACTGGACGTTCAACGATGGTTATATGCACCCAAGTGATAAGCCCGGTTTAGGTATCGATTTTGATGAAAAACTGGCAGCGAAATACCCATACAACCCAGCTTATCTTCCAGTCGCTCGTCTCGAAGACGGCACGTTGTGGAACTGGTAATTTTTATTTTATTCGGAGTCAAATATGAAAGCTGTAAAATCGGTAGTAATTAAAGAACCCAATACGTTATTGATTGAAGAACGTTCAGTTCCTGAACCGGCTGAAAACCAAGTACGAGTAAAAGTTCGCTTAGCCGGTATTTGTGGTTCTGACAGCCATATCTACCGTGGCCATAACCCATTTGCAAAGTATCCACGTGTGATTGGCCATGAATTTTTTGGTGTCATTGAAAAAGTGGGTTCAGACGTAGATAGCAAACGCGTTGGTGAACGTGTCTCTATCGACCCGGTCCTTAGCTGTGGTCATTGTTACCCATGCTCAATTGGTAAACCAAATGTGTGTGAAACACTAGAAGTATTAGGTGTTCATACTGATGGTGGGTTCACTGAATATGTCAATGTCCCTGCAGCCAATGCTTATATCATTCCTGATTCAATCAGTGATGAGTGTGCTGTTACCGTTGAGCCATACTCTATTGCCGCCAACGTGACTTCGCATGTTCATCCAACTCAAGATGATGTCGCATTAGTCTATGGTGCAGGTACAATTGGCTTAACCTGTGCGCAGGTTCTCAAAGGGGTTTACCAAGTCAAAACCTTAATTATGGTTGACCGCGTGGCTGAGCGATTAGCAAGAGCAAAAGATTGTGGTGCTGATATTGTCATTGATAACTCACAAACCCCATTACCAGAGCAACTCAAAGCACTGGGGCTTCGCCCAACGTTAGTACTTGATGCAGCTTGCCACCCCGCTATCTTACAAGAAGCCATCTTGATTGCGTCCCCCGCAGCAAGAGTTTCGATTATGGGCTTTTCAAGTGAAGCAAGTGCCGTTACACAGCAAAGTATCACCAGCAAAGAGATTTCATTGTTTTCTTCACGCTTGAATGCCAAAAAATTCCCAGAGGTGATTAGCTGGATAGAATCTAAAAAAATTGACCCAACGAAAATCTTGACACATCAGTTCCCATTCACTGAAGCGCAAGAGGCAATCTTAACCTTTGAAAAAGACCAGAAGACCTGCTGTAAAATTCTTTTAACCTTTTAATTTAATTAAAAAAACTAAATCCGATTTTGGATACTACCCTACGTGATTAATAGGATAATAATATGAATACTCAGTCAATTGACCCATCAGGGAAAGTGGAACGCAACTCTGGCGATCTGACCAAAGCTGCCGTTTCAGGCTGGCTAGGAACCGCTCTAGAGTTTATGGATTTCCAGCTTTACTCGTTAGGCGCAGCACTTGTTTTCCATGAAATATTTTTCCCTGAACAATCCGCTTCAATGGCATTAATTCTTGCAATGGGAACTTACGGTGCCGGATATGTCGCACGTATTGTTGGTGCGGTTTTCTTTGGTCAAATGGGCGACCGGATTGGTCGTAAAAAAGTACTCTTTATCACCATCACCATGATGGGGGTGTGTACTACACTAATCGGGGTATTACCGACCTACGCACAGGTAGGTATCCTCGCCCCGCTATTATTAGTTCTTTTGCGAATAATTCAAGGCTTAGGAGCAGGCGCTGAAATTTCAGGCGCAGGAACCATGCTGGCAGAATATGCGCCAAAAGGCCGCCGGGGTATTGTGGCTTCATTAGTAGGTCTGGGAACAAACTGCGGCACATTAAGCGCCACTGCGATTTGGGCGGTTATGTTCTTCTGGTTAGACAAATCAGACTTACTGGCGTGGGGCTGGCGTGTACCATTCTTGGCAAGCTTCGTGGTAATGCTGTTTGCAGTATGGTTACGACTGAACCTGAAAGAAAGCCCTGTATTTGAGAAAGTGCAAAATACGGAAGAACAAGAAGCCAAAACTGCAGTACAAGCACCACCGAAAGAAAGTTTCTTTGCCATGTTCAAGTCTAAAGCATTTTGGTTAGCGACTGGTATTCGTTTCGGTCAAGCAGGTAACTCTGGGTTAATTCAAACTTTCTTAGCGGGGTATTTAGTTCAAAGCCTATTGTTTGATAAAAGCATTCCAACTGATGCAATCATGATCAGCTCGGTTGTCGGTTTCCTGACTATTCCTGTTATTGGTCTGATATCCGATAAATTTGGTCGTCGTATTCCTTATATTATTCTTAGCTTATCTGCCATGTTGCTCGCCTATCCGATGTTATCTGTCATTGTGGACGGCGCAAACAGCGTTAGCTTGATTACCATCTGTATTATTATCGTTCATAACTGTTCAGTACTCGGATTATTTGCCTTAGAAAATATTACGATGGCTGAAATGTTCAACTCACGTAACCGCTTCACCGGTATGGCTGTGGCCAAAGAAATTGGCGGCTTAATTGCCTCTGGTTTAGGCCCAGTTCTCGCAGGTATTTTCTGTAGCATCACCGGAAGCTGGTGGCCGATTGCTATCATGATCATCATTTACTCCGCCATTTCATTAATCAGTGCCATCATCATGCCTGAAGTGAAAGATCGTGATTTAACCAGCACGTTGGATGCAGTTGAAGAGGCTGAACAACAAAAAGGTAAAGTGAAATATGCAACTGTCAACCAATAACCTAAACCAATTACCCGCCACTATCAAAGTACCAAGCTATGATAGGGAACAGGTAAAGGTAAAAATGCTTCACTTAGGTTTCGGCGCGTTCCATCGCGCCCACCAAGCCATCTTTGCAGATATCTTAGCCACAGAACAGCAGAGTGACTGGGGTTTTTGTGAGGTCAATTTAGTCGGTGGTGAGCAACAAATTGAGGATTTACTCGCTCAAGATTGCCTTTATAACGTAGTTGAAATGCAAGGTGATAACTGGCAAACCCGTACGGTGGGGGTGGTAAAAGAAGCATTACACCCGACTATTCATGGAATTGATGCCGTTATCAATCGTATGTTAGACCCTAACATTGCCATCGTTTCCATGACGGTTACTGAAAAAGGCTATTGCTATGTACCTGCGACAGGCTCGATTGATTTTGCTAACCCCGCAATCGCACATGATTTAGCCTCACCAAATGCCCCGAAATCATTACCGGGCCTGATTGTTGAAGCCTTAAAACGCCGTAAAGCACTGGGTATTGCACCATTTACAGTCATGTCCTGTGATAATATGCCTGAAAATGGCCATATCACGAAAAATGTCATTTTAGCGATGGCTGCAAAACAGGATATCGCACTGGCAAATTGGATTGAAACCAATGTCACTTTTCCCTCTACCATGGTGGATAGAATTGTGCCTGCCATGACACCAGACACTGCAGAGAAAATTCAATCTCAACTGGGCCCTATCGTCGACAAAGTCGCCATTGCCTGTGAACCATTTCGCCAATGGGTGATTGAAGACAATTTTGTCGCGGGTCGTCCTGAGTGGGAGAAAGCAGGCGCTCAGTTAGTTACAGATGTCATTCCATTTGAAGAAATGAAGCTGCGCATGTTAAATGGTAGCCACTCTTTCCTTGCTTATTTAGGTTATTTAGCTGGTTACCAATACATAAATGAATGCATGCAGGATAGCGCGTATGAAAAAGCCGCTTATCACCTGATGGTCAATGAGCAGGCACCAACGTTATCCATCAAAAATGTGGATTTACCCGCCTATGCCAATGCCCTGATTGAGCGTTTTAAAAATACGGGGTTGAAACATCGTACTTGGCAAATCGCGATGGATGGAACGTTGAAATTATCCCAACGTTTACTCGATTCTATCCAAATACATCTGAAAAAAGGCCAATCATTTGATTATTTAGCCTTGGCTGTTGCAGGATGGATGCGTTATGTCAGCGGAAAAGATGATCTCGGTGCAGAAATTCAAATCAGCGACCCACAGGCAGTAAAATTAGCTGAGCTCGTTGCAAATAGCACTGATGATGAAAGCCGTGTTCGCGCACTGCTTTCTCTCAACAGTTTGTTCACCGAAGAACTGGTTAATAATTCGTTGTTTACTGAAAAGGTGACAGCATTCTACCTTTCACTACGTGATAACGGTGCCAAGAAAACGGTTGAAGCACTCAACCACCAACACGCCTTGTAACAACATCTTAGCAGGCGGGGCTCTCCCCGCCTCTTTCACCCAAACTAGTTAGAATCTATTGGCATTCCTTTATTTTCTTTCGAAAACTGGTGGCCAAAGAAAAATATCAAACATAGTGGGATTAATGTGGCAAATAAAGCATATTCCTTTACATAATCAGCCAATAACACCATCATGAAAGCCCCGCCAGCAAAACCCAATAGCGTCAGAAAGTAACAATAACTTTTATATAACGCGCTTTTTCTTTCTTGGCCTTTAAATGCAATGGACTCTGCCAATGAACTAAAGCCTAGTTGTACATTCAAAGTAACCGCAATATTGCCATATAGCATGCCATTAATCTTATGAAACGCATTACCTTGCATTCCGGCAATAAAAGAAAGAGCCCAAACAGCATGAAACCCATTAGAGTGAACATTAAAGAAAAAAATATAAACAATGAGTAATAATAAAAGGACAATTTCCAGTGATAATAATGTAAATGTCCATGTTTTTTCATCGGTATTATAGCGGTAGCGGATCCATGCCAACAGCATTGCCCCCGCACCAAAGGAAATAATGGAAACAATATAAGGCATCACTGCGGTTAGGCCATGCTTAGCAAACTCATAACCTAACATAATAATATTGCCTGACTGAAAAGTAGCGAATGATTTAGTCGTAAAGAAGGCATATCCATCGAGCATTCCTGACGCAATAGCTAATAAAAATGCGATCGTAGGTAACTGCATAAAAGGAACTTTTGGAGAGGAAATCATAGTTTACTTACCTGTCTTGATGATTCTTTTTCTGACTGACTTAGTCGACTAATAATCGAAGTGATATATACCGTAAAAATAGGAAAAACGGTCATACCCGTGGCTGCCAAAATAGTTGTAATCACTTTCCCTGCACTCGTCACTGGAATAATATTTGAACCCAGCGTGGTAACCGTCATTGCGGCCCACCAAATGGCGTCCCCATACGTCTTAACATCAACATTAAGCCCCCGTTCGAAAATATAAAAAATTAAGCTAATAAAATAAACCGTTGAAAAGAGTAAAATCATATAAGATAAAAATAGTGCTGTCGTATTTCGCTTAACAACCATCATCATAAGCATGACAAACGCTGCACCACCACGAAATAAAGGAATAAACCGAATAAGATAAATTTGCTCCTCAGTAAATTTTATCGCGGTGTTATCCAATATAGTCAAATATGGAATAGATAACAGAACAATAATCGCGTATTTTTTAACAAACTTTTTTTTATTTTTTGAAATAAATAAAAAGATAAAAAAATCACAGGTAAAATAGATGCAGATCCAAAATTGAATATCAAAATAGATTGATCGCTTGAGGAAGGGGTCATGATTAAAGGTTTCAATAGAAATACTCGCAATTAAAATCAACGAGGCAACAACCCCTAAAAAGTGGAGTGTTTTAATCCATGTTTCTTGACTACCAAACTGTCGAAAAGTCAGCATATTAATAATCTAAATATTGAAGCCATTAATAGGGCTCTTATTCGTGATAAGATCCCGTTGCTATCTTTTTAATAACAACGGGATGATATAAACATTACTGCGTTAGTGGAGGAAACCAAATAGCTTGCTGACCACTCACCAACCGTTCTTGGTTAATCCAAGTAAAAGGAGCGGGTACCTGAGCTTGCAAACGTACATCTTCAGCCCCTCGTTGTGCTATCAATGTTGGAGTAAGCACGACAGGCTCTGGCCCATAAATCGCGGCTGACGTAGAATCACGTTCGTTTCGCCCGCCACAAACCACCCATAACTGGTTTAATGTAGCGATGGCATAAGGAATAAAATCGGCACGCCCTGTCGGTGGCTCTTCAACCGAAAAAAGATGGCTATCAATCTCCACTTTTAAATCACTCGGCATACCCGCTGGCGCAGCAAGAATATCAGCGCGTAACGTACTATATAACCCCCCTAACTCAGGTACGTCTAATTCATGTGCGGCTGCCAGCGCAATACGGCCAATTGGCGTTGCTGTCACACTCACAGAACTACCCGCTGTTGCCCAGCCACTATCCCGCTCATTAAGATGTGTCACACGATAGCGCGCTAATATATCTCCTAACGGCCCTGCAAGTACTACCGTATGGAACAATCTATCCGTTTCAATTTCAGGGTAGCTTCCAACAATATACCCTTTCCCTTTTTGAGCGGCTTTACACAATGTTTGCTCGAAAATGCCACCTTGTTTTTCAGCATAAGACAAAACAATGTTGGGATCGTTGGTATAAGGTAGTGCGGAAAGCTCAGGAAGCACCAGAAGCTCGTTTTCCCCCACTTGAATTGAGTCTAGTTTAGAAACCGATTTTTCCCACTGCGCTGCAATAAGCGTCGTTTGTGTTATTGTTGACGTGGCATTGATATCTGTTGGGCTGCGATGAAAAGCGAGTGTTGGGAAATATAATTCAGGGCGACGCTTCGCCAGTAATGCATCGCGTTGTGTATCTGCTTCATCTAAATCAATTGTCGCACTGTATATACCATTTAGCCCGGGTTCTAGCTCTAGCGGGCTAAGCACTGGAGATTGAGCCACTTTATGTCCTGATGGCGCCCATATGCTCGAACCACCATTATAATAAAGCTGCCCTTTAGTAATTGGATTGGTTTCAATTCCACTACGTGTTGCACAAATTACCCAGACACCGTTAAAAGCACTCATATGCTGCACATGTGCAACGGTTGAGTGATCGCCAAGCATTTCGGCAGGAGTCGCATTCGGCATCATACGGTCGGATACGGAATGCCAACCAATGATTTGCGCCCCTTCTAATGCAGCTAACCGAACATATTGCCAGTAAGTATCATCATAACAAATCAATAATGCGATACGGCCAATCGGTGTTTCAAAGGTTTTAACACCGGTATTACCTGGTGCAAACACTTTTTGATCTTGAGAATTCAGGCCTATTTTACGATATTTACCAATAATGCCTTCTGGCCCCATCAAAACAGCGGAATTATAGGCTAGCCCTGTTTCGCTATCCCGCTCCGCGATACCGACACTCATATACATCCCTGTACGAGCCAATATAGGCAGTATTGCCGCTGTCGTTTTACCAGGGATGGTATCTAAATAAGGCGCTAATTCCGTAGAGTCAGAAAATAAATAACCACTCACCGCCGTTTCTGGAAATACAGCGTAATTAACCCCTTGAGCGGCCACTTTTTCTGTCGCTTCGACTAAACGTTGAATATTTCCATTTAAATCTCCCCATGCAGGAATAAAATCAACGGCTGCTACTTTACTGCTTTTTTTTATTTCAGCAATACTCATACAATAATCCTTATTCAAAGAATTTATTAGTAAATAAATAATTTTTTGCTATTGATAAAAATAAATATTAAATAGGAAATATATATCTATAATTCCATGTCATTTAGGTCATAATAGCCTGAGTGTAGCGGCTATATTTGAATGTATCGAACATCTAAATATAGCCGCCAATATTTATTTTCTTTTTTTAGAAAATCATATTAAGAGCGGATTTAATGTTATTAATTAAATAACATTACTTTTTGTCATTTCTATAATTTGTTCATCGCTATAACCAAGCTCTTTTAATACTTCGTTATTATGTTCCCCTAGCAATGGAGCACTTTTAATTTCAGGAATAAAGGCTGAAAACTTCATTGGGCAACCCACCGTTAAATATGAGCCTCGTTTTGGCTGTTGAACCTCAACAATCGAGCCACTACGACGCAAAGAAGGGTCATCCATAATTTCTTTCATACTTAATACGGCAGAACATGGCACATCAAACTGATCAAAATAATCGGTTAGCGCATGTTTATCTTTGTCTTTGGCGATCTCTTCGATTGCATCCCATACATCTTGGATATGGCTTGCGCGTGCCTGTGTAGTGGCAAAAGCAGGATCAGTTTTCCACTCGGGACGCCCAATGGCATCACAGGTATTTTCCCAATTATGGTCTTGATTAATAAAATAAATATAAGCATTTGGGTCGGTATCACTGCCTTTACACTTAAGCATCGTTCCTGGTTGTCCTCCCCCACTCGCATTACCGCCGCGGGGAACCGCATCACCAAATGTACCATTCGGATACTGTGGATACTCTTCAAGAAAACCCAGCTTTTCTAGCCGTTGTTGGTCACGCAGTTTCACACGGCATAGGTTAAGTACCGCATCTTGCATCGACATCGTCACACGTTGGCCTTTACCTGTTTTTTCTCGGTGCAACAGTGCCGTCAGTATGCCAATCAATAAATGCATGCCCGTATTACTATCGCCCAATGCTGCAGCACTTACCGTTGGAGGGCCATCAGGAAAACCCGTTGTCGATGCTGAACCACCAGCAGATTGAGCAACATTTTCATAGGCTTTCACATTCGCATACGGCGAGTTCTCATTAAACCCTTTAATCGAACCAAAAATTAACCGTGGGTTGAGCTCTTGGATGTACTCCCACGTAAACCCCATATGGTCGATAGCCCCCGGATGAAAATTTTCAACTAATACATCAGATTGACGTATTAGCTTCTCCATTACGGCTTTTCCCTCTGGCGTTTTGGTATTAAGCTCTAAAGAGCGTTTGTTACTATTTAACATCGTAAAATACAGTGCATCCACATCAGGGATATCTCGCAATTGATTACGCGTCACATCCCCAACCCCTGGCCGTTCAATTTTGATCACATCGGCACCGAACCAGGCAAGCATTTGTGTACAAGATGGGCCTGACTGAACCCCTGTAAAATCAAGAACGCGTATCCCATCAAGCGGTTTTGAAGAAGTCATAATTCACCTTTTTACAAAACTGCCATGACGTAATCTCTCACGCCATGGCAACTCATTTTGCCCCATTGACTCTTTCTATGAAACGAGTCGAGAGATGTAGATCCACGCTGGAGCAGCAATGATAAAACCAAGTACACTCACCGCCAGCGACGCTGTTCCTGTGCGGGTATACAGATTAAAGCGACTTGCAATAATGATCCCAGAGAAAGCAGGTGGTAACGCTCCGGCTAATACCATCATTTGCAGTTGCTCTGTTCCCATATTAAACATCATACCTGCCAGCAACATTAATCCTGGCATTAACACTAGCTTTAATAACGTGTTATAGACAATCTCACCATCGAATTCGAACTTATTCGCGGCCAATGTCAGACCGGCAGCAAATACCGCAACACCTGAGTTTGCTTTCGCGATTAAATCAAATGTCGGGTCCCAAACCGTTGGAATTTTCACACCAACCAGTACCAGTGCAGTCGCAAGTACTGGGGCCCATACGACAGGTTCTTTAAAGGCTGATATTAATGCATCCATACCGCCACCGCCCTTTTTACCTTCCGCATCAGACGGGTTCAGTAAGAATAAGCCAATCGGAATTGTAATGGCATTAACGATGATGGATATAATGGCAACAACTAACCCCGTTGAAACGGTTTCACCATAAATAGGGTCTAAAACCGCGAACCCTAAGAAACCAATTGTCGGAGAACCTGCAATTAATGCACATACTGCGGCTTCGCCACGACTATGTTTAAAAATATATTTACAGCTAAAAAATGAGAAAAAGAAACAAACAAGTAAGACTACAAATGAAATAATAGTCAATTTAGCGTCTGCAAATATCATTTCTCGATTAGCGCGTGCGATAGAAACAAATAATGCAGCAGGTAATGCGTAATTTAATACCAACTTATTAAATGCTTTTGCTTGGTCACTGGTAAACACATTTCGTTTACCACTCACATAACCTAATACCATAATAATAATGATAGGTAATAGGTCGCTCATAAAAATCTTATACATAAAATCAGCCATAAGACCCACCTATTTTTGGCAATAAGACCCCGTACGCCACTCATTAAAAATGAGCGCGTAGGGTTATCTTTGTTAGTTAACGTTATACTGCGTTAATTTTTTACGACAGACTTCGGATTTAAATTACCAATATGGCCACTTTCCGTTCCAACTGCAGGGTCAATAACAACATTTATCAAGGTTGGATGACCCGATGTTAAACCGGCCTTCAAAGCCTCCTGTACTTCTGCAGGCGTTGTTGCTTGATAGCCAATGCCACCAAAAGCCTCAATCATTTTGTCATAACGAGCGCCGCCCATTAAAACGGTAGGAGAAGGGTCTTGGTCACCATGGAGATTTACGCCATCACCACGGTAAATTCCGCCATTATTGAAAATCAAAATAGTGACAGGCAATTTGTAGCGACAAATCGTTTCAATTTCCATACCACTAAAACCGAATGCGCTATCGCCTTCAATCGCCACAACCGGCTTACCACTGGTTACAGCGGCACCGACTGCGTAACCCATTCCAACGCCCATCACGCCCCATGTTCCACAATCTAAGCGTTTGCGCGGTTGGTACATATCAATAATATTTCGTCCATTATCAAGCGTGTTAGCGCCTTCATTGACGACATAAACGTCTTGGTGATCGACCAGTACATCTCGGATTGCACGTAACGCATTGAAGTAATTCATCGGAGAAGTGTCAGTGTTTAACTTCACTGCCATTTTCTCGACATTAATTTTCTTGTGCTCATCAATGCTAGCGAGCCATTCCGTTGGGGATTTAACAGGGGTTGATTTAAGCCCTGCCAATAAAGACTCAATACTTGAATAAATATCACCAACAACGGGGGCGGTTATTGGCCGGTTACTATCAATTTCGGAAGGTTCAATATCTAACTGAATGAATTGCGTTTCTGGCGACCAGTGCTTGCCTTTACCATGGTCAAGCAACCAATTAAGGCGTGCGCCCATTAACACCACAACATCCGCACTGGATAAGGCATATGAGCGAGCAGATGCCGCTGACTGTGGGTGTGTATCTGGTAACAGCCCTTTTGCCATTGACATCGGTAAATAAGGGATACCGGTTGTTTCAATAAATTGGCGAATATTGTCATCCGCTTGGGCATAAGCTGCGCCTTTACCCAAAATAATTAATGGCCGCTTAGCCGATGCCAGCAACTTAAGGGCTTTATTTACTGAATCAGGTGATGGAATTTGTCTTGGTGCAGGGTCTTCAACGGTAAAAATGGTTTTATCCGCAGCGTCCTTATCCATCACGGCGGATAAAACTTCCGTTGTTAAATCCAGATAAACCCCACCCGGGCGACCTGATACCGAAGCGCGGATAGCCCGAGCTAGCGCGATACCAAGATCTTCAGGTTTATTCACACGGTAAGACGCTTTTACAAAAGGTTTTGCCGTGTTCATTTGGTCTAATTCTTCGTAATCACCCTGCTGCAAATCAATTATCGCTCTGTCGCTCGAACCACTGATTTGGATCATTGGAAAACCGTTGGTGGTTGCATTCGCGAGTGCCACCATGCCATTTAAAAAACCCGGCGCTGAAACTGTTAAACAGATACCCGGTTTCTGGGTAATAAAACCACTAATTGCAGCAGCATTACCCGCGGATTGTTCATGGCGAAATCCAATATAGCGAATGCCTTCAGCTTGCGCATGCCTTGCCATGTCCGTTACTGGAATTCCAACAACACCGTAGATTGTATCAATGCCATTTTTTTTAAGTGCATCGACAATGATATGCATACCATCAGTCAGGTTTTGGGTTTGATCAGCAGACATGTCTACCTCATAATTAACTGATTGAAAGATTAAAGGGAGCGATTTATCACTCCCAAATTTTTAAAGTTAGATCGCTTTGTTTGTACGCATAGCTGCAATTTCATCTGCGCTATAACCTAGTTCAGTTAGAACTTGCTCGGTGTGCTCACCCAGTAATGGCGCACTTTTGATATCCGGTGTAAAGGAAGAGAATTTCATCGGGCAACCCACCGTCAAGTAAGTTCCGCGTTTTGGCTGCTCAACTTCAACAATACTTCCACTCTTACGCAGAGATTGGTCTCGTGCAATTTCACGCATACTGAGTACAGGGGCGCAAGGTACACCGTATTTACTCAAATATTCGACCGCTTCATGTTTATCTTTATCCGCTAAGAATTTTTCAATTTCAGCAAAAATATCAAAGATATGAGGCTGACGAGCCTTTGGTGTATTGTAAGCAGGGTCAGTTGCCCATTCAGGCTTACCAATAGCGACACAGGTTTGCTCCCAGTCCTGTTCTTGGATAGTAAAATAAATATAAGCATTTGGGTCAGTTTCCCAGCCTTTACATTTTAAGATCCAACCTGGCTGCCCACCACCGCCTGCATTACCACCACGAGGAACAGCATCACCAAACGTACCATTTGGATATTGCGGGTATTCTTCAAGGTAACCAATTTTCTCTAAACGTTGCTGGTCGCGAAGTTTGACACGGCACAAGTTAAGAACAGCATCTTGCATCGACATAGTCACTCGCTGGCCTTTTCCTGTTTTCTCGCGATGTAATAGCGCGGCAAGTAAGCCAATCAACAAATGCATACCCGTATTACTATCACCTAACGCAGCGGCACTCACTAATGGAGGGCCATCCCAAAAACCTGTAGTAGAGGCGGCGCCACCTGCTGCCTGAGCAACGTTTTCATAAGCTTTAACATCTGCGTAAGGCGAGTCTTCATCAAAGCCTTTGATAGAGCCAAAAATCAGGCGAGGGTTTAGTTCTTGAATGTGCTCCCAAGTAAAACCCATATGGTCAATCGCACCTGGGTGGAAGTTCTCAACGAGGACGTCGGCCTGCTTAATCAGCCGCTCCATAACCTCTTTGCCTTCAGGTGTCTTTGTATTTAATTCCACTGAACGCTTATTACTATTAAGCATCGTGAAATACAGCGCATCCACATCAGGGATATCCCTTAATTGATTACGCGTGACATCTCCAACTCCCGGACGCTCAATCTTAATAACATCCGCACCGAACCATGCTAACATTTGAGTACAAGATGGTCCTGATTGTACTCCAGTAAAATCGAGCACTTTTATACCTTGTAAAGGAAGATCCATGTATTACCTCTTTATTTAGCCATCGTATATGGAATGGAATGAATTATATTTAATAGAAAATTTGAATTATTTTAAATACAATAACAATTCACTCCATTAAATTATATTCAATAATTATCAACTATTTGTATTAAATATCACTATCGATGTCCAGTAATTAACTAATTAAATTTACTTTTAACTCAATAGCCCTAAAATAAAATAAAATACAGCAATTAATTTTATTACTGTTCAATAAATGAATAATGATAAAACCAAATAATCTATGTATTATTTAGATGCTCTTAATTAGACTTTATTTAACCCATCGAATAAAGACAAACAATAAAACACAAAAAACAAATAAATAACAAACAGATAGAAAAATAAAATGTAAAAAAAACCATTATTAGAAATAATTCAATAATAACCGCGATTTTATTGAGTTATTTCTAATAATTAAAATGCAAAAATCAGTTCAATGTTGAAAACGATTAGTTCTAAAAAATGTTTTTTATATTGAAATTAAATATAAAAATAGTAGCAGCTTAAAATAAGCACTATTATAGTAAAAAAAAACCCACAAAGTCGACTTTGTGGGTTTTAGATTTTTAACAAACATATTCCGTTTGCTAAATACCTTTATGTATTCTTTTCTTGCTCTTGCTTTTGTTGCTTTTCTTTTTCAAGAAGTTGGCGGTACCACAGCGGGTGGTGCTTTCTTGCCCAGCCACGGGTAACCCAACCTTCAACCATCGCACGAACTGAGCCTTTCACCCAGATTGCTGCGTAAGCGTGAACCACAATCATGATAATCAGCGCAATTGCAGAGAGCGAGTGAATAAGGATCGCCGCACGATAAACAGGGATTGGGAAGTAATCTGCGAAATAAGGACGCCACATGATCACTCCTGTGACCACCAGCGCCAATAAGCAGATAGTCACCACCCAATACACCCCTTTTTGACCGAGGTTATATTGGCCAACATCGCCCGCTTCTTCGTTTTTCAGTACTTTACCGATATTTTTTGCCCACTTGATATCTTCTTTATTAATGAAGTTATGGTGGAAATAACGGAAAAACATAAATACGAACAGCAAGAACATCGCCGTCCCCACGAATGGATGCAAAATTCGCGACAGCTGTGGCGTGCCTAAAATGTTCATAAACCAGTTTAGTGAAGGGAAAAAGAACCCTAGCCCACTGATTGCGGTGAACAAAAAGCAAATCACAACCGCCCAGTGATTGATCCTTTCAATCGGTTTATGGCGGATAATTTTGTCGTTATCATCTGGCATCATTTCTGATCCTCCCCTTCTTTTGATTTCGAAGTGTCAGATGACATTGCATTATGCAAATCTTCTAAAGCCTCTTCTTCATCTTTTTTGGAGACGCGGTTCGGACCAATACCCACATAGTGGAAGATGGCCGCCGCAAATGTTGCAGCAAAACCAACCGCTGCTAACGGCTTCCAGATACCTTTCCAGAAAGTCACTGTTGGGCTGATTGTCGGGTTCTCCGGCAATCCGTGATACAGCTGAGGTTTATCTGCATGGTGCAGAACGTACATCACGTGCGTACCACCAACACCTTCAGGGTCATATAAACCTGCGTTTGCATAACCACGTGTTTTCAGCTCATCAACACGCTCGCCAGCCATGTTAATCATGTCCTCTTTGCTACCAAAATGGATAGCGCCTGTTGGACAGGTTTTCACACATGCAGGTTCTTGACCAACTTCAACGCGGTCAACACACAGCGTACATTTGTATGCGCGGTTATCTTCTGGGTTGATACGCGGTACATCAAACGGGCAACCCGCGATACAATAACCACAACCAATACAGTGCTCTGATTGGAAATCAACGATACCGTTTTTGTACTGAACTATTGCACCTTCTGAAGGACACGCCTTCAGACAGCCCGGGTCAGCACAGTGCATACAGCCATCTTTACGGATCAGCCATTCAAATTTATCGTTCTCTTCCACTTCAGAGAAGCGCATTACCGTCCATGACTTAGCGGTTAAATCTGTTGGGTTATCATATACCCCAACGTTCGTGCCGATTTTGTCACGGATGTCGTTCCATTCGGAACACGCGACCTGACAAGCTTTACAGCCGATACAGGTCGTCACATCGATAAGCTTTGCAACTTCTTCCTTATAGTCCCGCACCTGAGGCGCGGGAGTCAGGGAATTGGTGGCAGAGCGACGAATAATGTCCTGAGATTGCATTGACATAATTTATCTCCTTACACCTTTTCCACATTGACAAGGAATGATTTAAATTCCGGTGTCTGAGTATTCGCATCACCCACATACGGGGTTAATGTGTTGGCAATAAAGCCTTTCACAGCCAAGCCTTCAAAGCCCCAGTGAATTGGAATACCGATAGTATCGATATCTTTTCCAGCCACTTTCAGCGTATGAATACGTTTGGTCACCACCGCTTTCGCTTTGATGTAACCACGTTTGGAGCTAACTTTCACCGTATCGCCTTGCTTGATACCTTTCTCATTCGCTAAACGTTCACCAATTTCAATGAACTGCTGTGGCTGAATGATGGCATTTAATAAGGCGTGTTTTGTCCAATAGTGGAAATGCTCGGTTAAGCGATAAGTCGTTCCCACGTAAGGAAATTCTGTCGCTTTACCCATTTGCGCCCAGTCGTCTTTAAATACGCGTGCAGCAGGGTTTGAGACCACATTTGGATGCAATGGATTCGTATCCAATGGCGTTTCAATCGGCTCGTAGTGCTCTGGGAATGGGCCTTCGGCCATTTTATCCAATGCAAATAGACGCCCCATCCCTTCTGGCTGCATGATAAACGGACCAACACCACTACCCGGTGCAGCATTGCTATAGTCAGGAATATCCATGCCTATCCATTTGCTGCCATTCCACTCGAGGATTTGGCGTTTTGGATCCCACGGTTTACCCATTGGGTCTGCCGATGCGCGGTTATAAATAACACGACGGTTCAGAGGCCATGCCCATGCCCAACCTAATGTGTTACCCAGACCCGTTGGGTCAGAGTTATCACGGTTGGCCATTTGGTTACCTTTTGGTGTCCAGCTACCTGCGAAAATCCAGCAACCACTTGCGGTCGTACCATCATCACGCAATTGAGCAAACGAGCTCAGCAATTCGCCTTTTTTCGCAATAACGTTGCCATCAGCATCTTTCAAGTCAACTAAGGCATAGCCATTGTTTTCTTGAGCAACTTCTTCTGGCGTTGGGTTATCACGGTCGAAGTAATTCCAAGTCATACTCAGAACTTGTTCAGGCACCGCACCACCTTCAGAGGCATACAGTTGGCGTAAACGATGGAAAATACCGGACAGGATTTCACCATCACTAATCGCTTCACCAGGGGCATCTGCGCCTTTCCAGTGCCACTGTAGCCAACGCGCTGAGTTAACAATCGAACCATTTTCTTCAGCAAAACAGCAAGATGGCAGACGGAATACGGTAGTTTGGATTTCTGCCGGGTTCACATCATTCATTTCACCGTGGTTTTGCCAGAAATTCGACGTTTCCGTATTCAATGGGTCAACGGTAATCAAGAATTTCAGTTTTGACAGCGACTTAACAACTTTATTTTTATTCGGGAATGAGGCTAATGGGTTAAAGCCTTGGCAAATATAGCCATTCACTTCACCCTTATCCATCATCTCGAAATAACGCAGCACATCGTAGCCTTGATCCCATTTCGGTAATAAATCAAAGCCCCAATTATTTTCTTTCTGCGCTTTATCGCCATAGAACGTCTTCATCAAACTAACAAAGAATTTCGGGTAGTTACCCCAATAGTTTACCTGACCTTCAACCGTCGCTTTTGGCGTGTTTGCAGCTAAGTAACTTTCTAATGTCGTTTGTTTGTCTGATGGTAAGGTTAAATAACCCGGCAAGCTTTGAGATAACAATCCTAAGTCAGTTAAACCTTGGATATTGGAGTGTCCACGCAGGGCATTTACACCACCACCTAACATCCCCATATTACCCAGCAGTAATTGGATCATCGCCATGGTACGGATATTTTGCGCACCCACGGTATGTTGAGTCCAACCTAATGCGTATAAGAACGAGGCGGTTTTATCTTTAGCGCTGGTTTCTGCAAGGTACTCACAGACTTGCAAGAAGTCTTTGATTGGCGTACCACAGATATTATTCACCACTTCAGGTGTATAACGGCTGACGTGCTCTTTTAATAGGTTTAACACACAGCGTGGGTGTTTCAGAGTTGGATCACGCAGCGCAAGGCCGTTTTCATCCATCTCATAGTTCCACGTGGTTTTATCGTATTGACGTTTTTCTTCGTCATAACCTGTAAACAGGCCATCATCAAACCCATAATCTTCACGAATAACTAAACTGGCGTTGGTATACGCTTCCACGTATTCACGCTGAATTTTTTCATTATCCAGTAAATATTTGATAACACCTGATAAAAACGCGATATCAGTCCCTGAACGGATAGGCGTGTAAAAATCCGCCACAGCCGCTGTACGGGTAAAGCGTGGGTCAATAACAATTAATTTGGCTTTATTATGGATTTTAGCTTCCATCGCCCAGCGGAAACCGACTGGATGCGCTTCTGCCGCATTACCACCCATAACGACAACTAGGTTTGCATTTTTAATGTCAACCCAGTGGTTGGTCATCGCACCGCGACCAAATGTTGGAGCAAGACTTGCTACCGTTGGTCCGTGTCAGACACGCGCTTGGTTATCAACGGCAAGCATGCCGAGAGCGCGGGTGAATTTTTGCGTTACAAATCCGCTTTCGTTACTACCAGCCGATGCGCACAGCATACCGGTGGTTAGCCAACGGTTAACCGTCACACCATCTTTATTTTTCTCAATAAAGTTCGCATCGCGGTCTTCTTTCATTAGCTTAGCGATACGATCAAATGCGTCGTTCCAAGTGATACGTTTCCACTCATTAGTACCAGGCTCACGCACTTCAGGGTATTTCAAGCGGCTTTCACTGTGGATAAAATCGATAAGTCCAGCACCTTTCGGACAAAGTGCACCACGGTTTACCGGATGATCCGGGTCCCCTTCAATATGGAAAATGCTCTCTTTAGCATTTTTCGCGCCATCACCGAGGCTGTACATCAACAGCCCACAGCCGACAGAACAGTAGGTACAGGTATTTCTGGTTTCCTTCGCACGCAGTAATTTATACTGGCGCGTTGACGCTAACGCGGTGGCGGGTGCAAAACCCAAGGCCGCTGCCGTCGTACCTGCCATACCGCCAGCGCAGATCTTAAAGAACTGCCTTCTGCTGACTTGCATGGGGATCTCCTCATTTACATTGCTCATGTTTACCTAACGTCAATCGCGATAATCAGGTAAACTCTTCTTATTCAACGTTATCCTTACGTATCCAGGTTCATTGCCTGGCAAATGGTGTAAATTCTTTTTACCCATAATTAATATTATGTATCATTAATGCTAGGAATTCATCTAATGCATGAAACAAATACTACAAATGACTCCAAATTAACCAAAATGATTGGCTTAAACCACACAACTGTGCAACAAAAAGGCAACCTTGATTTGCCCGTTAATGATTACGTTGCGGAAGAATATCCTGTCGCCTTAGTCTTTAATGGCATATCTCACGTGGTGATGATGGCAACGCCAAAAGATTTGGCGGATTTTGCTGTCGGGTTTGCCCTTTCGGAAGGAATAATACAGTCAGGTGATGAAATTCGTGGAATTGATATCGTTGAAGGCTGCAACCGCGGAATTGAAGTACAGGTTGAATTATCTATCCGCCGATTTATGGAACTCAAAGAACGTCGCCGTAATCTAGCAGGGCGTACGGGCTGTGGCATTTGTGGTACAGAGCAACTTGACGAAATTTTCAAACCGATCGCCCCTCTGCCTTTTACTCAAACTTTTTCTTTATCGCACCTCGATAATGCATTACATGAATTGAAAAAAGTGCAAGAAATTGGCGCACTGACGGGTTGTACCCACGCTGCCGCATGGATATCTCCAGAAGGGCAATTAGTCGGTGGATGTGAAGATGTCGGCCGTCATGTAGCACTTGATAAACTTTTGGGTATGAAACATCGCAACCAATGGCAACAAGGCGCAGTACTAGTTTCCAGCCGCGCGAGTTATGAGATGGTGCAAAAAGCCGCCAGTTGCGGTGCTGAAATCCTATTTGCCGTCTCTGCGGCTACCGCCCTCGCTATTGAGGTAGCAGAGAAAGCCAACTTAACGTTAGTTGGATTCTGTCGTCAGGGGAAAGCCACGGTGTTTACGCATGGGAGCCGGGTAAAAGATTAAAGGGACGCAATTAGTCCCAACCAAATAACCATTCATGTATACATGCAAAATCGCCATCACCACTCCTCTTTTATAATATTTGCACGCTATAGCGCGTGAAAATACGTTAATAACGTATGGCCCATAAAACAGTCAGTGCCATACTTTAGCAAGGTAAAGCTTATAAATACTTGTTTGCTAGAACTTAATAGCGAATTAAGGCAGGAAAAATGAAGGGGACTACGGATAAAAGCAAACCTACACGTAATACCGTGTAGGTTATAGGTGATACCGTATCACTTCCCAATACAAAAACTTGAGAAGATACGGCCTAATAAATCATCAGAGGTAAATTCACCGGTAATTTCACTAAGTTCCTGCTGAGCTAAACGCAATTCTTCTGCTAATAACTCACCGGAGCGAGCATTCACTAACTGGTCATAACCCTGTTCTAGGTGAACGGCGGCTGCATTTAGTGCTTGTAAATGGCGGCTACGTGCTAAGAAACCACCTTCTGTATTGCTGTTAAAGCCAATGGCTTCTTTTAGGTGATCGCGCAGCAAATCGATGCCTTTTTCTTCGCGTGCAGACAAACGAATTAACGGATAACGCGTATTATCAATAAACTCAACGGGTTCACCCGTCATATCCGCTTTGTTACGAATTACGGTGACCGGAAGGTCATCGGGTAAACGCGCCATAAATTCAGGCCAAATCTCTTGTGGTTCAGTTGCATCGGTTGTGGTGCTATCTACCATAAACAGCACGTGGTCCGCTTGTTCAATCTCTTTCCACGCACGTTCAATACCAATTCGCTCAACTTCATCACTGGCTTCACGCAGGCCTGCGGTATCAATGATATGCAAAGGCATACCATCAATGTGAATATGTTCACGCAACACATCACGCGTCGTACCCGCAATATCCGTGACAATCGCAGCTTCGCGACCCGCCAATGCATTTAACAAGCTCGATTTACCTGCATTTGGGCGCCCGGCAATCACCACTTTCATTCCTTCACGTAATAAACTGCCTTGGCGAGCTTGGGAACGAACTTGTTCTAAATCTGCCACGACTTCATTGAGTTTTGCTTCAATTTTACCGTCAGACAGGAAGTCAATTTCTTCATCAGGGAAATCAATCGCTGCTTCTACATAGATTCGCAAGTGAGTGAGTGCTTCCACCAATTGGTGAATATGGGAAGAAAATGCGCCCTGTAGGGAGTTCATTGCAGAACGAGCCGCTTGCTCTGAACTTGCATCAATCAAGTCAGCAATCGCCTCTGCTTGGGCTAAATCCAGCTTATCGTTTAAAAATGCACGCTCAGAGAACTCTCCCGGATTCGCAATGCGAATACCAGTAATCGTTAATATTCTTCTTAGCAATAAATCAAGAATAACTGGGCCGCCATGTCCTTGTAATTCAAGCACATCCTCACCCGTAAATGAATTTGGTCCAGGGAAGTAAAGTGCAATACCTTGGTCAAGAACAGCACCGTCCACATCACGAAATGGCAAGTAGTCCGCATAGCGCGGTTTAGGGAGTTTTCCCAGCACGATTTCAGCAACTTGTGCCGCTTTCGGGCCAGATACACGTAAAATACCGACACCACCACGACCGGGAGGTGTTGCCTGTGCGACGATAGTATCGTTGATTTGCATGATGTTTCTCTGTCATTCCTATAAAAAAATTAAGGCGGTCATTAAATGGCCGCCTTAATATTATATCGATAGCTGAGCAGAAGGCTCACCTAAAATTCAATTTATTTCTTTTCTTTCTTATCGCGACTGTGTAGACCACGTTTTTCCAGACCACGGTAAATCACCTGCTGCTGGATAATGGTTACTAAGTTACTCACGATATAATACAGCACCAGACCTGATGGGAACCACAGGAAGAAGATAGTGAACACGACTGGCATGTAAGTCATAATCTTCTGCTGCATTGGGTCAGTGACTGCAGTTGGTGACATTTTCTGGATCACAAACATCGTTACACCCATCAATACCGGTAGGATATAGTACGGGTCTTGTGCAGACAAGTCTTGGATCCAACCGAAGAATGGTGCGTGACGCAGTTCAACAGAACCCATCAACATATAGTAAAGTGCAAGGAAGATAGGCATTTGGATAAGCAGCGGTAAACAACCACCCAGTGGGTTTACTTTCTCTGCTTTATACATCGCCATCATTTCTTGGCTCATGCGTTGTTTGTCATCACCAATACGCTCACGCATTGCAGCCAGTTTAGGTTGCAGTAAACGCATTTTCGCCATCGAGGTGTACTGTGCTTTAGTCAGCGGGTACATAATACCACGAACGATAAAGGTGATAACGATGATGGCAATACCCCAGTTACCCACGAAACCGTGAATGAATTTCAACAGTTTGAACAGTGGCTGAGAGATAAACCATAACCAACCATAATCAACGGTTAAGTCTAAATGTGGTGCAACTGCGGCCATTTCAGACTGAATTTCAGGACCAACCCATAATGTTGATGAATAAGTACCTGCACCGTTAGCTGCGATAGTCATTGGTTCACTCTTATAACCAATGATGGCAGATTTTTTATCAAGGTCGATGGTATAGAAAGTGCTCTTTTCTGCACTTGCCGGGATCCACGCCGTTGCAAAATATTGTTGCAACATTGCCACCCAGCCACCTTTGGTGGTTAAGTCGAGGTTTTTATCTTCGATGTCGCCAAAGCTATATTTTTTATAGTTGTTTTCATCAGAAGAATACGCCGCACCACGATAGGTATGCAGAGCAAAATTGCTGCTGCCTGTATCACGCTCTTTCGGTAACTCGATAGTTTGTTTTAACTGACCGAAGAAAGCGAGACTCAGTGGTTGAGCGGTTGGGTTTTGAATACTGTATTCAACTTCAACAGTATATTGGCCACGCTTAACAATGTACGTTTTCTGATACACAACACCGTTGTTATCAGTAAATGTCATTGGTACGCGCAAGACATCTTGGCCTTTCTCTAATGTGAAAGTTGTAGAATCTGCGCTATACAGCGGACGTTCGCCATTATTATTTGCTGGGTTGTCTGGACCATGAAGACCAATTAAACCACTCTGTGCCTGGTAGACAAAGCCTGGATTAGTTTCCAGTAAACGGAAAGGGCTTTCCGAATGAAGGGTCGCAGGATAGGCTAACAGGTCAGCCTCATCGATATCACCACCACGAGTATTGATGCGTATATCCAGTACATCAGTCTTGACTGTGATGAGCTTACCTTGCCCACTGCCAGTTACGGCTTGAGCATCACTGCTTGGCATATCCGCTTGTTGCGAAGTTTGAACAGTTTTAACGTCCTGAGCAACTTTATCGCTCTCCCAGGCCTGCCAAACTAAGAACGACACGAACAACAAAGCGATGAGTAGAAGATTGCGTTGCGAATCCATCGTTATAATTCTCTATTATCATCAGTTTTTCTAGGTGGGACAGGATCATCTCCACCAGCGTGTAAAGGGTGGCATTTTAATACGCGTTTCGCCGTTAACCAACTCCCTTTTAGCATACCAAACCTGCGCAATGCCTCAATTCCGTAATTTGAACAAGTAGGATTGAAGCGACAACGAGGCCCTAACAACGGGCTAATTGCCAGTTGGTAGCCTCTGATCAGCATGATCAGGATTTTTGAGCCAAGCGACGATGACGACGCCATAACTTATCCAATGCTTCCGTGATCTGTTGATTGTCAAGATTGGCGACCCCTCTCCTTACCAATAACACAAAATCCATTGGAGGCAAGTCGTGTTGATGTAAACGAAAGTATTCACGCGCTAATCGTTTAATACGATTTCGCTCATGAGCTCGTTTAACATTTTTTTTAGCGATGGTAAGACCGATGCGGGGATGCCCCAGCTCGTTTAGGCGACCAAGGATTGTTATCTCTGGGGAACTCGCCCTCTGCGGCTGCTTAAAGACATTATCGAAATGCCTGGGAGTTAACAAACGTAACTCCCGGGTAAAAGCGAGCGTAACCACTTGAATAGAGGGCTAGCTTTATTACTTAGATGAAACGGTCAGACTAGAGCGGCCTTTCGCACGACGGCGAGCCAGAACTTGACGACCATTTTTAGTAGCCATACGAGCGCGGAAACCGTGTGAACGGTTGCGTTTCAGTACGGACGGTTGAAAAGTGCGTTTCATAACGATTTCTACCTAACTTTAAAATTTATTACTGATTCAGTAAACGCGTTGGCAACCAGTGAAAACTGATTTTACACCTGTGCCTCTATCGCAACAATATAGAAAGAGGCAGGATTGTAATAAAACATAGGGGGTCACGTCAATGAAATGACGCAATCAAACCACTTTTATTTATAGCCTGGCTGACCGGTTTGCCGACATATGTTGTGACAGCCGACGAATGATTACATTCGTATACTGACTGAAAACCTGCTTTTTGCCCCGCCCCGCCTAACATTAACGTTAAAATAGAGCGATATGACCGAACAAGTTTACCTCAGTTTCGTGTAAAAATCACATCTGTACTGTACACAGGGAGGAAGATTATACGGACTCCGCCCCAAAGCGCAAGGATCTTCAAGAGATCTAAAAATATTTTTTGATCATACAGAATATTTCCAGTAAATCGTCTAAAGTTATCCCCAGCATGTGGAAAAATGGCAGTAAATTAAGGTAGCCCAGTCTATTTCTTCTTTATAAGAGGTTCCTTATCACATTTACCTGTGGATAAAAAGCATAAAAACTGTGTAAAAGAATGGAGATCTCTGACTAATTTTGCGGTATGATCGCAGGTCTATTTCTGATCCATCGATCAGCGATATGCAGTAAGTAAGAGTTAACCTAAAACATTTTTGGGTCATTGCGATTAAACGTAAGCCCGAGAAAATTCTTTGTTTACATCCGTACTTCTTGTTCCATTGACCTTGTTTAGGGGAGTCCAACGTGTCACTTTCGCTTTGGCAGCAATGTCTTGCCCGATTGCAGGATGAACTACCTGCCACAGAATTCAGTATGTGGATACGCCCTCTTCAAGCTGAATTAAACGACAATACACTGGCACTTTATGCCCCAAATCGTTTCGTTCTCGACTGGGTTAGAGACAAGTACATCAATAATATCAATGAATTATTGAATGACTTTTGTGGAACTGACGCGCCTGCACTACACTTTGAGGTAGGCAATAAACCGATTACAGTCGCACCGGCAGCAGCACAAGCACGTACAGCTCAACAAGTACCTGCATTTGCCGTTCCGTCAGCCCCAATGAAACCGAGTTGGGACAATTCAGCCAAAGTACAGCCTGATGTTGCTTATCGTTCTAATGTAAACCCTAAGCACACTTTTGATAACTTTGTTGAAGGTAAATCGAACCAATTGGCTCGCGCTGCAGCGAGGCAGGTGGCAGAAAACCCGGGTGGTGCCTACAACCCATTATTTCTTTATGGTGGGACAGGTTTAGGTAAAACCCACTTATTACATGCTGTCGGCAATAGTATTATGCAGCATAAAGCCAACGCTCGCGTGGTTTATATGCACTCAGAACGTTTTGTTCAAGATATGGTCAAAGCTTTACAGAATAATGCCATTGAAGAATTTAAACGTTATTATCGTTCTGTTGATGCACTGCTTATTGACGATATCCAGTTTTTTGCTAACAAAGAGCGCTCACAAGAAGAGTTTTTCCATACTTTTAATGCGCTACTTGAAGGTAATCAACAAATTATTTTGACCTCCGACCGTTATCCAAAAGAAATTAACGGTGTGGAAGATCGCTTAAAATCGCGTTTTGGCTGGGGCCTAACCGTCGCAATCGAACCACCAGAGCTAGAAACTCGAGTCGCGATTTTAATGAAAAAAGCAGATGAAAATGAGATTCAACTTCCGGGTGAAGTGGCCTTTTTCATCGCCAAACGCCTTCGCTCGAACGTTCGTGAGCTAGAAGGGGCGTTAAACCGCGTGATTGCCAACGCTAACTTTACTGGCCGGGCGATTACTATCGATTTTGTCAGAGAAGCACTGCGTGACTTATTAGCACTACAAGAAAAGCTGGTAACTATTGATAATATTCAAAAAACAGTTGCTGAATATTATAAAATTAAGGTAGCAGATTTACTGTCTAAGCGCCGTTCTCGTTCTGTCGCACGTCCGCGTCAAATGGCAATGGCACTAGCAAAAGAGCTGACTAACCATAGTTTACCTGAAATCGGGGATGCCTTTGGCGGCCGTGACCATACCACGGTGTTACATGCTTGTCGTAAAATTGAACAATTACGGGAAGAAAGCCATGACATCAAAGAAGATTTTTCTAATTTAATCAGAACATTATCATCTTAATTGCTATGAAATTTACAATAGAACGCGAGCAGTTATTAAAACCGTTGCAACAGGTTAGTGGTCCTTTAGGTGGGCGTCCAACTCTGCCTATTTTAGGTAACCTTTTATTACAGGTAAAAGAAGGCACCCTCCAACTCACTGGAACCGACCTTGAAATGGAGATGATGGCCAATGTTGCCCTAACAGGGGAGCATGAAATTGGCGCAACCACCGTGCCCGCACGCAAGTTTTTTGATATCTGGCGTGGGTTACCTGAAGGTTCTGAAATTCATGTAGAGCTGAATGATGACAGACTGCTCGTCCGCTCTGGGCGTAGCCGCTTCTCATTATCCACTTTACCCGCTGCTGATTTTCCAAACCTGGATGATTGGCAAAGCGAAGTGGAATTTTCTCTTCCGCAATCAATACTGAAACGTTTAATTGAAGCTACTCAGTTTTCAATGGCGCACCAAGATGTCCGTTATTACCTCAACGGCATGCTATTTGAAACCGAAGACCAAATGCTCAGAACCGTTTCAACCGATGGACACAGGCTAGCAGTCTGTTCGATGGATATTGGTCAATCGCTACCCTCTCACTCAGTGATAGTGCCTCGTAAAGGGGTTATTGAGCTAATGCGTTTGTTAGATGGCGGTGATACCCCTCTACAACTGCAAATTGGTAGTAATAATATTCGTGCTCACGTTGGGGATTTTATCTTTACCTCTAAATTGGTTGATGGCCGTTTCCCTGATTACCGTCGCGTATTACCCAAAAACCCAGACAAAACCTTAGAAGCTCGCTGTGATTTACTCAAACAAGCTTTTTCTCGCGCGGCTATTTTATCGAATGAGAAATTCCGCGGTGTGCGCTTGTATTTCAGTGAAAACCAATTGCGCATTACGGCCAATAACCCAGAACAAGAAGAAGCCGAAGAAATTGTTGATGTAAGCTACCAAGGTACTGAGATGGAAATTGGCTTTAACGTCAGCTACATCTTAGATGTCTTAAATGCGCTAAAAAGTGAAAACGTGCAACTTCTGTTAACCGACGCTGTTTCCAGTGTGCAGATTGAAGACGCTGATAGTAAAGCAGCGGTGTATGTTGTCATGCCAATGCGTTTGTAATCGGTATTTATGATCCTTTCGCGTTTATTGATCCGTGATTTTCGAAATATTGAAAACGCGGATCTCTCCCTTGCTAATGGGTTCAATTTTTTAATTGGCCCCAATGGGAGCGGTAAAACCAGTATACTGGAAGCCATATATACACTCGGTCATGGCCGTGCCTTTCGCAGCATTCAAGCGAACCGAGTTATTCGCCATGAGCAAGAACAATTTATTCTTCATGGTAAACTGAGCCATTTAGATGAACAGCGAAACGACCTTTCATTAGGTTTAAGCAAAAACCGCGATGGTGACAGTAAAGTCCGAATAGACGGCACTGATGGCCATAAAATTGCAGAACTAGCAAAATTATTGCCAATGCAACTGATTACCCCTGAAGGGTTTACCTTGCTAAATGGCGGCCCGAAATATCGACGTGCTTTTATTGATTGGGGTTGTTTTCACAATGACCCGCTGTTTTTTTCAGTGTGGTCAGATTTAAAACGGTTATTAAAGCAACGCAATGCCGCTTTACGGCAAGTCACTCGTTATGAGCAAATTCGTCATTGGGACACACAACTGGCACCGCTTTCCGAGCAAATAAGCCAATGGCGCCATGACTATATTGCAGGTATTGCTGAAAATATTGAGCAAACTTGCCAACAATTTTTACCCGAATTTTCACTCTCGGTATCCTTCCAACGTGGTTGGGATAAAGAAATTGATTATTCAGAACAATTAGAGCGCCAATTTGAGCGTGATAGAGCACTAACCTATACTGCTTCAGGGCCACATAAAGCGGATTTGCGTATTCGAGCAAATGGAACCCCTGTTGAAGATATGCTTTCGCGGGGTCAATTGAAGCTGCTTATGTGTGCATTACGGTTAGCGCAGGGTGAGTTTTTCACCCGTCAGAGCGGGCAACAATGCCTGTATCTACTGGATGATTTTGCTTCTGAACTTGATGCCGGCCGTCGCCAATTACTGGCAACCCGTCTCAAAGCTACACAAGCACAAGTGTTTGTCAGTGCCATTACACCTGAGCAAGTTAATGATATGATAGATGCAAATAGCAAGATGTTTAGTGTAGAACATGGCAAAATAGAAGTTCAACCTCAGGAATAGAAAGAGCAGGAAACGTTGATGTCGAATACATATGACTCCTCAAGTATCAAGGTATTAAAAGGACTAGATGCGGTGCGTAAGCGCCCAGGCATGTATATCGGTGATACAGACGATGGAACAGGTCTTCATCACATGGTTTTCGAGGTTGTCGACAACGCTATCGACGAAGCCCTCGCAGGCTTTTGTGATGATATCGTGATCACTATCCATGCCGATAACTCTATCTCCGTACAGGATGATGGACGTGGTATCCCTACTGGTATCCACGAAGAAGAAGGCGTCTCTGCCGCAGAGGTTATCATGACCGTTCTGCACGCAGGGGGTAAATTTGATGACAACTCCTATAAAGTCTCCGGTGGTTTGCACGGTGTTGGGGTTTCCGTTGTTAACGCCTTATCTGAAAAATTAGAATTAGTTATCCGTCGCGATGGCAAAGTTCATGAGCAAATCTACAAACATGGTGAGCCTCAAGGGCCTCTGACTGTTGTCGGCGAAACCGACCAAACAGGAACCCGCGTTCGTTTTTGGCCAAGTATGGACACTTTTAAAGGTGTCACTGAATTTGAATATGACGTCTTAGCAAAACGCTTACGTGAGTTATCATTCTTAAACTCCGGTGTTTCTATCAAGCTCATTGATAAACGTGATGGCAAAGAAGACCATTTCCATTATGAAGGCGGCATTAAAGCCTTTGTTGAGTATTTAAGCCGTAACAAAACCCCTATCCACCCTTCTGTCTTTTATTTTTCAACTGAAAAAGACAGTATTGGCGTTGAAGTTTCAATGCAGTGGAATGATGGTTTCCAAGAAAACGTATACTGCTTCACCAATAACATTCCTCAGCGCGATGGGGGGACTCACCTCGCTGGTTTCCGTGCAGCAATGACGCGTACATTGAATAACTACATGGAAAAAGAAGGCTATCAGAAGAAAAGCAAAGTCAACGCAACCGGTGACGATGCACGTGAAGGCCTGATTGCGGTTATTTCAGTAAAAGTTCCAGATCCTAAATTCTCATCACAAACCAAAGAAAAATTGGTCTCTTCCGAAGTGAAAACAGCGGTTGAAACAATCATGAATGAGAAATTAGTTGAATATTTACTGGAAAACCCGAACGATGCAAAAATCGTTGTCGGTAAAATCATTGATGCAGCACGCGCACGCGAAGCAGCACGTAAAGCCCGTGAAATGACACGTCGTAAAGGCGCGTTAGACTTAGCTGGCTTACCGGGTAAATTGGCTGACTGCCAAGAACGCGACCCTGCGCTATCTGAACTGTACCTTGTGGAAGGGGACTCCGCGGGCGGCTCTGCAAAACAGGGCCGTAACCGTAAGAACCAAGCAATTTTGCCACTGAAAGGTAAAATTCTAAACGTAGAAAAAGCGCGTTTTGATAAAATGCTATCTTCACAAGAAGTGGCAACCCTGATCACCGCATTAGGCTGTGGTATTGGTCGTGATGAATATAACCCAGACAAACTGCGTTATCATAGCATCATTATCATGACGGATGCGGACGTCGATGGTTCGCACATTCGTACACTACTATTGACCTTCTTCTACCGCCAAATGCCTGAAATCGTTGAACGTGGTCATATCTTTATCGCTCAACCACCACTGTATAAAGTGAAACGTGGTAAACAAGAGCAATATATTAAAGATGACGATGCAATGGACGATTACCTGATTTCTATCGCTCTTGATGGCGCGGAACTGCATTTAAGTGCCGAAGCCCCAGCCATGAAAGGCGAAGAACTCGAAAAACTGGTTGTCGAATATAATGCTGCACACCGTATTATTCGTCGCCTCGAGCGCCTGTACCCTCAAGCTCTACTTAACAGCTTGGTTTATCAGTCAACCTTAACTGAAGATGACTTAAAAGCCAGCGAGAAAGTAGAAGAGTGGGCAAAAACACTGGTTAAACGCTTAGAAGATAACGAGCAATTCGGTAGCACTTACAGCTATACCGTTAACGAAAACCGTGAGCGTCAATTATTCGAGCCAACTATCCGTATTCGCACCCATGGTGTTGATACCGACTACAATCTCGATTTTGACTTCGTTCATGGCAGTGAGTACCGCCGCATTACTCATTTAGGTGATTTAATCAGTGGCTTAATTGAAGAAGGTGCTTACATCAAGCGTGGTGAGCGTCGTCAAGATATCGATAACTTTGAAGAAGCTTTGACTTGGTTAACGCGTGAGTCACGTCGCGGCCTATACGTACAGCGTTATAAAGGTCTTGGTGAAATGAACCCAGAACAACTTTGGGAAACCACCATGAACCCTGAGACGCGCCGTATGATGCGTGTAACAGTGAAAGATGCGATCGCAACCGACTTACTATTCACCACATTAATGGGTGATGCTGTTGAGCCACGTCGTGCATTTATCGAAGAAAATGCCCTAAAAGCAGCGAATATTGATATTTAATTATTCAGCTAACTGAATAATATTTAATAACCCCATACGAAAGTTTGGGGTTATTTTTTTATAATTATTTTTTTATAGTTATTATTTTACTTTCACCATTTAATCAAACCAGTAGTAAAAAAATAAAAAAATAAAACCCGTCAATAGAAAACCACATTATAAAAAATAAAACAATTTAAAATAAAGCTTATCACTTTAATTAATAACGATTTTTTATTTTTAAAACTGTCATAAAAGATAAATATATTATAAATAAACTCCGCCAAATGAAATTTTCACCAATAGCATCGGCGGGATTACAATGAGAAAAACCTTTATATCAGTATCAATAACTTTATTACCATTCATATTCACAAATACTCTAATAGCAAAAAATCATATTTTAGAATTAGAGAAAAACATTATCGATACAAGAAATACATGGCTTGAGGATATAAAACACAATGTTATTAATAATACCCCTAAAGAAGGCAGCGAAGTTGCTGAGCAAGATAGGCTTATTAGCAATGAATACATCAATATCACAGGTGAAAGAAAAAATTTAGCACACGCAGATAAATCCCAAAGCTCAGATTATTTATTTAACAGTTATCAAACGATACTGTTTGGCGAACAGGATATTAATATAAAAGACCATAAACAATATAAAGAAATCCGTTCGTTACATGATACAAGCACTCGTGCTTATGATGAAAAAAAACAACGTACTAGGTCGATTGATTTTATTCTAAAAGACCATTTTAAGCGTGGTCGTCCTTACCAAGTATTGGATGACGAAGGTCATTATATTGCAGGTTATTCACATATACAGGGCTCATCTTACCCTAGCGGCCATACGTGGAATGGTTTTAAGCAAGCAGCAGTATTGGCGATGATTTTCCCCGAAAAAGGCAGTGAAACGTTCAACCGAGCGATTGAATACGGTGAAAGCCGCGTGATTGTTGGCGCACACTTCGCTACCGATACCATCGCTTCTCGTGTAGGTAATTATTATTTATTATCACAGCTGCTATCCGATGAAAAAAACAGCAAATTCATTGTTGAGTCGGCTAAAAATATTCGTACAGATATTTCATCGTCATGTTCAAATAACAGTCAAAATTGTCTAACCGTATCTAACCCTATAACCAATGACCATATTGGTTACTATGGAAAAAAAGAAACGCAAAAGATATCTATGATCGAGCCTAAAAATATACCTAAAACGGCGGGTTATTTACTTCGATTACGCTTCCCATACTTGAATAAAACACAGTGGAACAATATTTTAGCCAGCACTGCGTATCCAAGCCAATCAATTGCGGGTTGGAATATTAAAGAAAATGATCCAAATAGCTATTGGGGGTTAATTAACTTACCTGCGGCTCATCATGGCCCCTCCTATTTATATGAAAACTTTATCGTCAATCAAGACGTTAATGACTTTGATATTGCTAATTTCGGTAAACTAGATGAATGGAAAAATAATATTCAAGGTACGGGAAAGTTAACGAAACAAGGCCAAGGGACATTAGTATTATCTGGCAACAATACCTTCGCAGGCTTTACAGTAAACAAAGGCCATTTAGTCTTAACGGGTGAGAATAAATACTCGCAAAAATCCCATATAAATGGCGGAACGGTTACCCTTAAAAAACACTTAGATTCCGCAGTTGATGTCCAGAAAGGAACGTTAGTCTTAGATGACGGAAAAATCGGTGCTTCGGTGAATATTAACCACCACGGTTTACTGACGGGCAATGGGAGCATTCGACAATTAACCGCTAACCAAGGTGCAGTTGTTGCACCCGGTCACTCAATTGGCACAATTAACATCATTGATTCCGTAACTTTTGCACCCAACAGCCATTATTTGGTTGAAATCAATTCAGCAGGTAAAAATGATAAAGTCATCAGCCAAGGCTCAGCTTTATTAAAGGGTGGTACCGTCAGTGTCACGCTTGAAAATCAAAATAACCCGCTTTCTAAGCAAGATATCAACCAGTTATTTGATACACAATATACGATATTAAGCGCTCAAAAGGGGATTGATGGCCAATTTGATGCTGTTGTGCCTAATTACCAGTTTATTGGAACGACACTAAATTACACCCCCAAAGAGGTTACACTTAAGGTAGGGCGCAATAACACTGCATTTTCCAGTGCCGCAGCAACGCAAAACCAAACCGCTGTGGCTAACGCCATTGAAACGCTTCCTACGCACCATGCTCTCTATAACCAAACGTTAAAAAGCCAAACAAAACAACAAGCTCAAGCGATATTTCGCAATGTCACCGGGCAAATATACGCTGACCTATTATCCAATCAAATAAATAATAGCCGTCAGATTAAAGAAACAGTACTTGAACAAGCTCGCTTGTCTGGATCATGGAGTAGCGAAAGCAAAGGCAATGTATGGGTCAAAATGCTCTATGATTGGGATAAAACGACTGGTGATAACAATGCCACTGGGTATAAGTCATCAAATTATGGTCTATTGCTTGGGGCAAATCGACGTTTTATCAATGAAAAAATGACATTGGGTATCGCGGCAGGGTTTAGTCAAAGCACCTTATCTAGCGACCTAGACCACGGTAACAGTAACAACTACCATGCCGCCATTTATGGTAGCGCTTTATGGCAACCTATCGCGGTTCGTGCTGGGCTCGGTCACACTTCACATCTTATTCATACCGAACGCTCAATCAGTGATGGCACAAGTCACTCAGCGAGCTATTATACCAACACACATCAAGCTTTTATGGAGCTGGCCTATCCAATTAACTCAAATGGGATAAATATTGAGCCATTCACCAATCTCACTTATATCAGCGCAATGAATCATGCTATTAATGAAAACATCAACAACACATCACTACAGGCACGTAAACAGCGCATCAGTACAACGTTATCTACCCTTGGGCTACGCCTTGATAACCAATGGAAATTGAGTAAAACATCAAATATCGGTTTACACGGTGAGCTTAATTATCAATACCAATATGGGAATTTAAATAGAGGGATAAAATTGAATTTTACTGATACCGCGAGCTCATTTACAACACATAGTGTTCCTGCATCACGCCATGGTGTCGCATTAAAAATCGGTACTGATATCAATATAAAAGAAAATACTAAGCTATCAATTAATTATAATAAATTTTTATCAAAAAATTATAGCGATAACAATATTGATGCCAAAATTGCGGTAAGTTTCTAACTCAATATTTTACCTCCCCCTCACGAGTTGTGAGGGGCTAGTCATGACTAAACATCACGATATTTTACAGTTTTTTACGCCACTATTTTGATTATATTACCTTTTTTTATGTTATAAACGAATAACACCCTAAGTTAACCAGATGTTAACTTATTATTTTTTAATGACTTCTATAACCTCTGATTAAGGTCAAAAATACGTAAAATAACACTATGATTCGCCAACTTATTATTTCAATTTATGCATTATTGGTATCTATCATCCCTGTATTTTTTAGTGGAGATATCAGCATTATTGCAGACATTGCCATCATAATTTCAGGGGTGCTTATCATACTGTTATGTGCCGGTATTTATCGGTTTTTACTTGGCAAAATTTTTACTGTTTTTGTGTCACTTCTGTGGGCTCTCAATTTATCTGTTTCATTCTTCTTTTATCAAAAACACGATATCCGCTTTTCTTCTTCGATTGCAGAAACTTTTATCAATACCAATAGCAGCGAAACAGTTGGAATGCTTTCCTATAACATTGGTTATGTTATTTTTTATTTACTTGTTTTTTCAGCTTATTTAGCCTGTATCCATCAATGCGCAAAATATATGAAGCGTCGTATTACAGCGATAAGTATGGCACTAATTTGTGGTTACCTATTAGCCATTCCAGCCTATTACGCATCATTACTTAGCAAACCCGATAGCGCTTTATTGATCACGGAAAAATACTTCTTAAGCACCCCTTTCTATAATGCTGCAGCTTTAGTCAAAAATTTATATGAAAACCGAGGGATAAAAAAAATATCATCACAAGAAGTGGCTTTTAACTACCAGAAAAATGCGTCTGAAACTGAAATCTATGTTCTTGTCATTGGTGAATCATTGCGCCGTGACCATATGGGTTTTTACGGCTATCAATATGAAACAACACCCAATTTAAATCAGCGAAAATCACAAATATTAGCGTTTCAACAAGCCTATTCCCCTGCACCGGTGACTATCTTGTCAGTCCCTATTTCACTGTCTAATATTCGCTTTGAGCAAATGCAGGATAAATCACACTATTCGGACAATATCATTTCATTAGCCAATCATGCAGGCTTTAAAACCTATTGGGTCAGCAACCAGGGAAAAACTAATAAACGTACCAGTATTATTTCTGCTATTGCTTCTATGTCACAAAAGAAAGCTTGGAACGAATTTGTCGGCTACGATGAAGAGCTGCAAGATGACTTCAATAATGCTATCAATGACCCCACTGATAAGAAAAAGCTCATTGTGTTACATACTTATGGTAGCCATGAACCTGCCTGTAACCGCTTCCCTGAAACTGAACTAAAAACATTCAGTGGCCAAGAAGATGACGATTGCTACGACAGTTCAGTAGCATATACCGATAAATTTATCGAAAACCTGATACAACAACTCGAAGGGAAACCTGCGACTTTGATGTACTATTCAGACCATGCGTTGCAACGCCTAGACAGCGATAACAATATTCACTACCACCATGGCGTTAACAACCCAAGAAAAGAAGCCTATGAAATTCCTTTGCTGATTTGGTACAGCGAAAGTGCCAGTAAACCAAACATCAAACCAGTAAACTTGCAGTCACCTTATTCTACAGCGAATAATTATTGGCTAATCAGTGATTGGCTTAATATACAACAAGGTTCGCAACAAGCTTGCTTATCACCTTTACGTGAATGTTATCAACCCAATAAGAATATTCAGGTCATTGATGGCAATAGAAATATTTTATCCATTAGCCAATTACCTTCTGAGACGATAGATCCACAATAAAACTCGATATTTTGGCAATATTTGCTCATAGTTAACAAATATGAATCCAATTTACTTATCGAGTCGAGGTTTTAATGTTCGATTTAGTTTTTTTACGTGAATTACTGGTCTCGAGTGTTCACGTACTTCAATTACTTTTAGAAGCAATTTCAGTTATCTGCGTAGTAATTGGGTTAATTAAGACCCTGATCGTGTGGATGAAAACCCAAAAAGCACGTACCGCTCGCTATTGTTTTGGTGATTGGCTAGCCACTGCGTTAGAGTTCCAATTAGCCGCTGATATCTTAGCAACAACCGTTGACCCAGATTTAGATAGCCTCATTAAACTCGGTATTATTGCCGTGATCCGAACATTCTTGAACTACTTCTTAGCAAAAGAGTTAGAGCACCAGCCGCCGCAGAATGAACCGGCTCGTCACTAATTTAGGTACAAAAAAAACCTGCATATTAAATTACGCAGGTTTATCGAATACGACTTATCGCTGCGCCGCGCTTATAATAAAATCCGTAACATACGACGAAGAGGCTCAGCAGCTCCCCACAGTAATTGGTCACCAACCGTAAAGGCAGATAAGTATTCAGGGCCCATATTCAGTTTACGCAAGCGGCCAACAGGGGTGCTAAGCGTGCCAGTGACTGCCGCTGGAGTTAACTCACGCATAGTGATTTCGCGGTCATTAGGAACCACTTTCACCCAATCATTATGTGAGGCAAGCAATTGCTCAATTTCACTCAACGGAACATCTTTTTTCAGCTTCAATGTGAAAGCTTGGCTATGGCAGCGCAGCGCACCCACACGAACACATAACCCATCAACTGGAATAATATTATTGCCCGTTTCTAAAATTTTATTGGTTTCTGCTTGGCCCTTCCACTCTTCGCGGCTTTGGCCATTTTCTAACGCTTTATCAATCCATGGGATCAGGCTACCCGCTAATGGTACGCCAAACGCATCCGTTGGCATTGTGCCACTGCGAGTGAAATCTGTGACTTTTTTCTCGATATCTAAAATAGCGGAGGCCGGGTCTTGGAGTTCTTTAGCCACTTGCGTGTGCAAAGACCCCATTTGGGCCAGAAGCTCACGCATATTTCGAGCCCCAGCCCCTGATGCCGCTTGATAAGTTGCCACAGATGCCCATTCCACTAAATTATTAGTGAACAACCCACCTAGAGACATCAACATTAAACTTACCGTACAATTTCCACCGACAAAGGTCTTAATGCCTTTATTTAAGCCGTCTTGGATATGTTGGTTGTTCACGGGATCAAGAATAATAATCGCATCATCTTTCATACGTAATGAAGACGCAGCATCAATCCAGTAACCATTCCAGCCAGACTCACGAAGTTTAGGATAAACTTCATTCGTGTAGTCGCCGCCTTGGCAGCTAATAATAATATCCAATGCTTTTAGTGCATCGATATCAAAAGCATCTTGTAAAACGCTACGATGGCCACCATAAACCGGCGCTTCCGCACCCTGTTGTGACGTGGTAAAAAATACAGGACGGATCGCATCAAAATCACGTTCTTCGACCATTCTCTGCATCAATACTGAGCCGACCATTCCACGCCAGCCAACAAACCCTACATTTTTCATTTTCACTCACCCTGTTCGTTTAAATTTTTACCAAGAAATTTCTAGTTTCGACCCCACAAAGTAAATACCGTCATTGTTATCATTCATTCAGTATTCACAAAAATTGAAACTAGAAATTTTTCGGATGTATTAAACCTGACAAAATATGCATCCATGTGCAAGTGAATTTCATCACTAATAATAAGAAGATTAGTAATCATGCTAATGATCGAGGGGATCAGTGGACAAAAAAACAAATAAAAAAAGCCACGGCAGAGAGCAATAATCTGCAATGGCTAAGCAAATAAAATATAAAGCGATACAGGAAATTTTATAATTATGTTTAAATTCAATAATTAGCGTTTTTTCTTACAGCCTTGCACTGCTTTAAAACGCGGGTTTGTTTTGCATATCACATACACCCGGCCACGACGGCGAACAATTTGGCAATCTGGATGACGGTTTTTTGCCGTTTTTAATGAACTCAGTACTTTCATCTTCATTTACCCTCTGACTGTAAAAAACGACCAAAACGCTTCTGGAACTGTGCCGTTTTGCCTTCCTGAGAAATCATTTTCTGTTTACCGGTATAAAACGGATGTGACTGAGAAGAGACATCAAGCGTGACATACGGAAATATTTCACCCTCATACTCGATTGTTTTTTCAGTTTTTATTGTTGAGCCTACTTTGAAATAGGCATCTGCACTTGTGTCATGAAAAACCACGGTACGGTATTGTGGATGGATCCCCTGTTTCATAATAACCACCTAAATGTAATGTTATAATATAACAATACATTTTTTTAAAAAACGATGCAATAACTTTGTCGATAATAATAATAATTAGCAAACAAGCGATTGTTTTATATGCATTAATTTATTAATTATTAGTCATATCATTATAGATAAATAATCTTTATTTGATACTGTGTTTGTCTGTTGATTGGTAGTTTTATCGAGAAGTATCCCAATCAATAAGGACTCCTATGACATTAATATCCAATACAACTCTGTATGCAACTACACACAGACCTAATTCAACAGTACCCAATACCAATCTAGCCTCGGAAAAAATAGTATCGACTAGAAATGTTCCGCTACAGAATAGTATCGGTGGCAGCATATCTGTACAACTTTATAGCGACAGAGCTAAAAGTATGCCTTCGACGGACACCCCCGTCGATGATGATGTAGATGGGTCACTTTGGGGCAAACATACAGAAAAAAGAATTCCTGGAAATCAATTCCAATTAGCTACTGCGTATTCAAATAAATTTAATATAGGGAAAAAAGAACCGATAACCTATTTTGATAGTGTCACAGTTATTGGTGACAGCTTATCTGACTCTGAAGGAAGGATGCATAAAAAGTCGTGTGGATTACTCACTAATGCTAACCAATACTATAATGGACGGTTCACTAATGGTTTCACATGGCCTGAGTTTCTCACCATGCCTAATACGATGCAAAGCCATTCCAGTAAAGGTAAAGTTACACTCACGAATAAGTCGGAAGGTGGCTCAACTTGTGCACCTTATTTTAAATCCACACTTCACCCTCAATTTGCCATACTTTCAAATATCGAAAAACAAGCAAGACACCTTAAGTTTGATGACAAAAGTTTAGGTATTATTTTTATTGGTGCCAATGACTATATGACCTATTCGAAAGAAAATGTCGATGTTGTTATCTCTAGTCAAGAAAAAACAATCAAAAAAATGATCAAAAATGGTGCGAAAAATATTCTAGTGATGGGGCTTCCTGATCTATCCCAAACCCCTGCAATAAAAACCAGTTCACCGAAAAAACAACAAAAAATACAAAATCTCAGCATCGAACATAACAACAAGCTTCAGACTATAATTAACCTATTGAAATTAAACAAAAATATCAACATTAATTACTTTAATGTTAATAACGTAATGAAAAATATAACGAATGTAGTTGGCGACATAAATAAAAACTCACCGGGAGCATATAATATAGAAGACGCTTTTACTGATGGTTATATTCGCCAAGACAATACCGCACCATTAGAAATCGACCCTCATTATGTTTTTATCGATGATGTTCATCCTACTCAGGAAGTCCATCAAATTATTGCGATGGAATTGCATAATTTTATCTTAAAAAAGTACAACCCACTAAACAACCAAAAATAACGCTTTATTTATCAATCAAGGTTAGCTGGTATCTGCTAACTTTGATTGATAAAGCGAGATAAACACGTAATTTTCTCACTTTGTTTTATCAGGCGAAAATCAATAACCTATTTGGCTTTTTCCCAAACATTGTCTGTTTGTCAGCCCCCTGAAGCTAACCTCATGTGAATATAAAAATAAATATTAAATCAATAATTCTTTCATCAAATAACTTTTGTATAATCAGGTTAATTAGCACTTTCATTTATTATTTATCATATAGATACATGATACATAAATAACTAAAGGACGATGAAAATGTATTACGGCTTTGACATGGGCGGGACAAAAATTGAACTTGCCGTCTTTGATAACGAATTAAATCAGGTCTGGCAAAAGCGTGTTCCTACACCCAAAGATGACTACCAAACGCTCTTAAATACATTTCTTGAGCTCACACGAGAAGCAGATGAAAAATTTAACTGCCAAGGAAAAGTGGGTGTTGGCGTTCCGGGTATCGTAAACCACGTTGAAGGAACCGTATTTACAACCAATGTCCCTACTGCACAATACAAACCTTTAATTAATGATCTTGCTAATATATTACAGCGCCCAGTAAAAGTAGAAAATGATGCAAATTGCTTTGCATTATCAGAAGCTTGGGACCCTGATTTCAAACGCTACCCTACCGTTCTTGGCTTAATTTTAGGGACTGGTGTGGGCGGTGGGTTCATTATAAATGGTAAAGTTTTATCCGGTAAAAATGGAATTGCAGGGGAAATAGGCCACATGAACCTCAGCGTTCGTGGAGCCAAGCTATTAGGGGAAAAAGTTCCTGAAATAACTTGTGGCTGTGGCCAAACAGCTTGCTTTGAAACCTATCTATCCGGCCCGGGCTTTGAGCGTATTTATTCTTCATTCAACAATGAAAAACGTTCGGCTATCGAAATTATTGAGCTATATAAACAAGGTGATATTCAAGCAAAAGAGCATGTTAACCGCTATATGTCATTACTTGCGATGTTTATGGGGCAAATTGTCACTGTTTTTGACCCCGACTTAGTGGTTATTGGTGGAGGGTTATCACAGTTTGAAGAGATCTATAAACAACTACCAGAAGTACTTCCACAATACCTATATGGTATAGCAACATTACCTGCAATCGAAAAAGCACGTTATGGTGACTCTGGAGGCGCACGAGGTGCGGCATTCCTGAACTTGATAGACTAATCTTACTTTTTTGCGCTTCATAATAGTTTTCATCCATGAAGCGCGAATTTATCACTTTAATCTTATTAATCCCCCCCATTTTGTACTTTAAACACGCTTATTATAGTTGAGAATGATTATCATCAACTTGATTATTAATGGTAAAATCCTATCTCATTAATGTCTTACTATTATCGATAAGACTTTAGGAATAACTTCACCAAATAAAGCTGGATAAACAACCAGTACTATAAGAGACTTCAAAAAATTAAAAGTGCTTATAGACTAGTCTGATACTGCTATTAATTAAAAAATATATTATTAAGCTAAATAATTTTATGGTGATAAATTAAACAAACGTTCCTTTTCACGTAAGCTCAATAATGCATTAATAATAAAGAGAAAACCCTATGAGTTTGTTTTTCCATAACAGTTTGATGTTCCCGACAATTATCTTTAGTGGTTTGCTAATCATTGTTCTATTTTATTGGTTATGTGCCGCTTTTGGCTTATTGGATATCGACGTATTTAATCTTGATACCGAATTTGATGCTGGCATTGATGCAACAGGTTTCGCGGGTTGGCTAACCAAGCTTGGCTTAGCAGGGATCCCTGTCACCATTATTGTCACGTTATTTACTCTTTTTGGTTGGATAATCAGTTATTTCAGCGTACATATCTTTATTCGCTTCATTGATACTGATTTATTACGTTATCTCGTCAGCTTCGCCGTTTTTGCGATCACCCTATTTATCTCTCTTCATTTAACCGCTTTGTGCTTAAAACCTGTGCGCAAAAAATTGGTGAGCCTTAATAAACCCAAAACAGTACAACAACTTATCGGTAAATACGCCACAGTACGTTCAGGAACGGTGAGTGAACAAAATGGCGAAGCGCTATTAGAAGATGGCGGAGCCGGGTTAATTTTACAAATACGCGCCCCATCCTCCGAACAGTTAAAACGCGGTGATCGTGTTGTTATTATTAGCTATGACGCAGCATCGCACAGTTACCAAGTTGTCAGTGAAAATGAGTTTCGCCACGGATAACTTCGCTTTTTAAAATAAATATTTTGCTTGCATAATCGAAATGACGTCATCGTCAGAACCAATGGAGAATTAATATGGACTTGGCTGCACTAATGCCCTTTTTAACAATTATCGGGGGGATCATCCTAGTTATTTTAGGGTTCTTTGGGTTATTCAAAGCCTTCTATATCAAAGTTCCACAAGGTACTGCTTTGATTGTCAATGACATGTCATCACAGCCTAAAGTGCATTTTACAGGGGCATTAGTTTACCCTGTCATCTACAAAAAAGAATTCATGCGTATCTCTTTGCTAACACTTGAAGTTGATCGCCGCGGTAAAGATGGCTTGATTTGTCATGATAACTTACGTGCTGATATCACTGTTGCTTTCTATTTGCGAGTGAATGAAACGACAGAAGATGTGCTGAAAGTTGCAAAAGCTATCGGTGTTGACCGTGCATCAGACCATCAAGCGGTCAGTACATTATTCAGTGCAAAATTCTCTGAAGCCTTAAAAACAGTCGGTAAGCAACTGGATTTAGCCACTTTATTTGAAAACCGACAAGACTTCCGTGATCGCATTGTTGATGTGATAGGAAAGGACCTTAACGGCTATGCACTTGAAGATGTGGCGATTGATTACCTAGAACAAACACCAAAATCAGCCTTAGACCCAAACAATATCTTTGACTCCGAAGGTATTCGTAAAATTACTGAAATCACCGCGATCCACAATATTGAGACCAACCAAAAAGAGCGTGATCAAGAGCTCGCAATTCAAAAGAAAAACGTTGAAACCCGCGAAGCAAGTTTAGCCTTAGAGCGCCAACAAGCCGATGCCGAAGCTCGCCAAAAACGTGAAATTGATAATATTCGTGCACGTGAACAAGCTGAAACCTTACGTGTTCAAGAAGAAGAGCGCCTTAAAGCAGAGCAAGCGCGTATTCAAACCCAGCAAGAAATTGAAATCCGTGAAGAAAACCGCATGCGCGAAGTTGAAGTTGCTCAACAAAACCGTACTCGTGCAGTCGCCATCGAAGAAGAACGCGTGAGCCGCGCACGTGAGCTCGAAATTGTTGCCCGTGAAAGAGAAGTTGAATTACAACGTATAGAAAAAGAAAAAGCACTCGAAGAAGAACGCAAAAATATCTCCAATGTTATACGTGAGCGTGTAGCCGTTGAAAAAACCGTGGCACAAGAAGAAGAACGCATCAAAGAAGTTCGTGAAGTCTCTGAAGCTGAACGCATGCGCCAAGTCACCGTGATTAACGCACAGGCAGAAGCAGAAGAGTCGCTAGTTCGCCAAGTGAAAAAAGCCGAAGCTGATGAAGCCAGTGCTAAACACCGTGCAGAAGAAATAAGCACCATGGCACAAGCAGAACTCGAAGCATCGGCAAAGCAAGCTGAAGCCAAAAAACGCTTAGCTGAAGGGGTTGAAGCCGAACACGCGGCATTAGGTTTAGCAGAAGCTCGAGTTCGCCAAGCAACTGCAGAGGCAGAAGAAAAAGAAGGTCTTGTTCTTGCCAATATTACGGCTGAGAAACTGTTAGCAGAAGCACGTGGGCTAAAAGAAAAAGGCTTAACGGAAGCTCAGGTTATGGAAGCTAAAGCTAAAGCAGAGCAACAACAAGGGTTTGCTGAAGCAAAAATCCTTGAAGAGAAATTAGCAGCCCAAGCTCGTGGTGAAGAACAACAAGCAAATGCTAAAGAAAAACTAGGCTTAGCTGACGCGAAAGTACTGGAAGAAAAACTGGCAGCACAAGCTCGAGGTGAAGGACAATTAGGTTCAGCGCAAGCAGAAGTTATCCGCCAACGCTTGAAAGCTGAAGCCGATGGTTTAACCGACAAATTTAAATCAATGGATCACCTCAGCGATACTGCACGTTCACATGAAGAGTTTCGTATGCGCCTTGAGAAAGAGTTCGAACAATCCATGGCCTCTATCGACGCAAATAAAGAAATTGCCCGCGAGCAAGCTGATGTATTGGCTGCAGCTCTTAGCAAAACCAATATTGAAATTGTGGGCGGCGACGGCAGCTTCTTCAACACCTTCTCTAAAGCACTAAGCCTCGGTAAAGCGGTTGATGGCTTTATGGATAAAAGCAGTTTCGCAAAAGAAAATGTCGAGAAGCTCATAAATCGTAGCAAAGAAGACAAGAAAATTGATATTGCCGCATTATTGAAAAACCCAGAAGTTCAAGACCTTATCAACGGTTTTATGGCAGCTAAAGGGGCTAACCAGCCAGCAAAAACAGTCATGTCAAAACCGATTCCACCGACGGATGACCAGCTGTAAACCTTTAGCACATTGGGGTAGTGAACCTACCCCCTATTGTTCTTCATTATTTGTTTTCCATTTTTATTGTCTTAGTTAAGGGAATTCGCTGCGCAATGTCAGATATTCAGGATACGGATCGCGAACAAGAAATACTCGATAGCGCTGTTGCAGAAGGCGGTGCTTATGAAATATTACGCAAACGCCTGACCGACCAAGGGCAACAGCTGCATCAAAAAGCCGCACAACTCAATGAAATGCGGTTGGATGAATTTGGTCAAAGTCAAATGGATATTATTGGTCGTATTCGCATTCGTACTGAAAATAATTGCCAAGCAAGGGACATTGTCCGCGTCGGTGAATGGCTCTTATTCGGTTATAACGTATTCCTCGGCCTGAAAAAAGAAACGCACCTCGAAGATGTATTTTCACTATATCGGTTAATTGAAAACGACAATGAGTTTGATGTTGAAGCAGTCCCTTATGAAGATACCTTCTTGAGTGATAATCGCTTTGTTCAAGATTTTACTGAACTCTATACCTATTATAAGAACACACAGTTACTGCAACTTGTTGAACGGGACGGCAAACTTCTTGCTAGTTTTCAAATTGGCGATCGCATCACGGACGTGCGAGTTTTTCGCTGGTCAATCTCCAGCGACAAACGCAAAATTGAGTATATTGATAACCGGGGTGAACGCGATATCGCCCTCCCACCAGCCTATGATTTTGAATGGCAAAAAACCACACGGGAAGACACGGTTAACGGCCGATACCCTCACATCAATATTCTTGACACTGTATTCATAGAAACTATTGGCGGTGATTTAACCATCAAGTGTGAAAATAACACTGAAGATGGTTTGGGGATTTACCAAGAAGCTGTTCTTGATAAAAACCAATCTTTAGATGACGCACAAATTGAATATGCACAAACTGGCAGTTTAATTATCTTAAAAGTTTTACCCTATCGAGAAGAAACTTGGCGTTACTTGGTTTACAACACGCTGTCTCAATCTGTACAACGCATTGATGCCATTGGGCAAGCATGTGTCCAGCTACCAGAAGACCACGGTATTATTTTCCCTGGCGGCTACTACTTACAAAATGGTGACTATAAAACGTTTGAGCAGTCTATGGATGGAATGCGTTTTCGCCGTTTGCGTCGTTCTCCAAATGGAGAAGATGTCCTATATGTTTTCTATTCACCAAATCAAGGTCGTATTGCTCTATTCAATTACAATTTAATTGAACGAACACTTTCAGTTCCGCTTATTGGCCATGGCTATGCCATGCTTGAAGACGGAAAAATGGTGTTATTTGAAGGTGAAGGCGAAGAAGCGACTCGCGTTCATCCTATGCAAGTTTGGCAGACCCCATTTTACTCAGAAGAATTTGCCGACCAACAGCCGACTCGTAGCGGTTTTTTAGGGCGTATCGGCAATGCAGATTTAGTTCGAGGTATTTCTGAAATATTACATGTTTCCAAAGAAATAGAAGGCAGCCAAATTTCTATCGCTCGCTACGAACAGCTCAGCCAACAAGCAAAAAATTTACTGGATATTTATTACTGGTTTGGTGATGAACAATGCCTTGGTATTGGCAAATTGCTCAAAGAAATCACCCAAACAAGTGAACTTGTCCTTGATGAATATGAGAAGGTCGAAAGCATACGGCAGCAATCAGCTAAATCAATGAATGAAGCCATCAGCCGCCAAAAATCACTACTTTCACTAACGTTGCCTGAAAGTTGGGCTGATATTCAACAATTTGTTGATGGCTTAAATGCCCTGAGTGCTCAACGCGGGCACTTGATTTCACTGCGCGAATTTCGCTATATGGATTTAGAAAAGCTTAGCGAAATGGAAAGTGAAATAGAGAAAAATCAACAATATGTATCGCAAGAAACCGCTGTTTTCCTGGCTAGCGATAAAGCATTACAGCCCTTTAAAACACAATTAACTGTTTTCGAAGAACAAATAGAAAAAGCCCAAAACAGTGCTCAGTTAGACATTCCCATGAAGGATATGGAAAAAATGTCTACTGATTTAGATATGCTATCAAACTTAATGGCTTCACTGAGTTTCAACGATGTCACACAACAAACCCACATTATTGATGCTATTTCGCAAATCTATGCTCAGCTAAACCAATCCAGAGCTCGTTTACAACAAAAACGAAAATCACAAAGCAGTGTGGAAACCGTCGCTCAATTTGGCGCACAATTCCGGCTGTTCAGCCAAGGCATTACCAATGCCCTGTCTCTTGCCACTGATCCTGAACGTTGCGATGATCAGTTATCAAGATTGCTTGTCCAGTTAGAAGAACTCGAAAGCCAATTTAGCAATCATGATGAATTTCTTGATGATATCTTGGCTAAGCGGGAAGAATTACTCGAAACCTTTGAATCACATAAACAAGTTCTTATTGATGACCGCCAACGCCGCGCCCAAAATTTAGTTACTGCAGCAGATCGCCTACTAGACAGCCTGCAACGACGAACAACTCGTTTACAGTCTCAAGATGAGCTCAATGCCTTCTTCGCCTCAGACCCTCTAGCGCTTAAAACACGTGAAATAATTGAAAAATTAAGGGAAATTAACGATAACGTTAAAGCTGATGATATTGATGCACGTTTGAAATCCTCTCGGGACCAAGCCATTCGAGTTTTGCGTGATAAAACAGATATTTTTGAAGATGGTGGGAATGTCATTAAGCTCGGTCGTCACCGGTTCAGCGTAAACACTCAAGAGCTTGATCTCACTATTTTACCAAAAAATGAACAACTATGGGTTTATCTCACTGGAACAGATTTCCAAGAACCCATAGAAAATGAACAACTATCACAACTCAAACCTTATTGGAGTGCCTCATTAGAGTCCGAATCTAATACGGTTTACCGCGCAGAATACCTTGCTTATTCAATTATCTATGCCGCAACAAAACGCCAAGAAGGGCTAGATTTTGATCTCCTAAAAAATGCATTAACATCAACGGAAAAACTTGAAAAAATTGTCCGTGATTTTGCGAGCCCACGCTATAAAGAAGGCTATGAAAAAGGCATTCATGACCACGATGCTGTTGCTTTACTGAAAAAACTACTGCCAATCGGTGAAAGTGCAGATTTATTACGGTATAGCCCGACAGCCCGTGCTATCGCAGCTATTTATTGGGAGCAAGTACAAAACGACGATTTCCCCGCTTTATGGCCTGAACGTGCAAGAACAGCCATGAATATTCACCAATTATTCCATAATGACAATGCACTTCTTGACCTACAAGCCGAAATCGAAGCTGGGATTAGCTTATTTTTACAAAATAACCCCATTCAATGCCAAGCTTATGAGCAAACCCAAGCCGCTGAATACCTTAGTTTTGTATTAGCAAGAACTCCGATAGAGCTCGTCTATAGCAAGTACGCAAGGGAGTTAGTTTTAGCGCTCCAGAGCCGCTTAGAAGAAGCCCATATGTGGGGTGATTTTAATCGCTCACAACAAAATTTAGGGGCTCGCTACGCCCAGCGCTGGTCATTAGTTCAAAACTGGCTACAAGGGCTGTGCTCAATCCCTGAATTTGCTCACCTTGTTCCATACATACCGGGTGCTATTGCCATTATTATCTTAGATAAAGTAGCTTCCGCTCGCTTTAGTGAAGCAGACCTTTACTTTAAGGTTAGCGGGTTGCTCGGTGAACACCCGACCATTGAAAACCAAACTCTAGCACTGAGTTTAGATAACTACTTCAGTCGTATGCGTGGTCAAAGGAAGCGATTCATTCCCGAATTCCGCCAGTATCAAACTCTGCGCCAACAAATTGTGACTGAAGAACGTAGCCGTTTAAAACTGCATGAATACAAAGCAAAGCCACTAAGCTCTTTTGTACGTAACAAACTGATAAACGACGTCTATTTGCCTATCATTGGCGATAACATGGCAAAACAAATTGGGGCTTTAGGGGAAGGTAAACGCACTGACCTCATGGGGCTGCTATTAATGATTTCACCGCCCGGATACGGTAAAACCACCTTAATGGAATACGCAGCTGACCGTTTAGGGCTAATTTTTATGAAGGTCAACGGACCTGCTCTTGGCCATGATGTACTTTCTCTTGATCCTGAACAAGCGCCTAACGCAACGGCAAGACAAGAGCTAGAAAAGCTCAATCTAGCTTTAGAAATGGGTAATAATGTGATGCTATACGTTGATGATATTCAGCACACACACCCTGAGTTTTTGCAAAAATTTATCTCTTTATGTGATGGAACACGACGCATTGAAGGGGTTTGGAAAGGCAAAACCAAAACGTATGACATGCGGGGTAAAAAATTCTGTGTCGTTATGGCAGGTAACCCTTATACCGAGTCTGGAGAAGTTTTCCGGATCCCTGACATGCTTGCAAACCGCGCTGATATTTATAACCTTGGTGAGGTGCTAGGGGGTATGGATGAAGCATTTGCTTTGAGCTATATCGAAAACAGCCTGACATCAAACCCTGTATTAGCCCCTCTTGCATTACGAGATCTGAACGACCTGTACTTATTTGTCGATAAAGCGATGGGCAAATCTGTCTCTACCAATACCTTAAGTTACCCATACTCTGATGCAGAAATTAATGAAATCACCTCGGTAATCAGCAAGTTAATTAAGTTACGGGATGTTGTATTGAAAGTGAATCAACACTATATCGCTAGCGCAGCGCAATCCGATAAGTACCGGACAGAGCCTGCATTTCGCTTGCAAGGTAGTTACCGTAATATGAATAAACTCAGCGAAAAAGTCTCTTCAGTGATGAATAATAATGAACTTGAAAGATTACTCGATGACCACTACTTGGGTGAAGCACAGCTGCTCACAACGGGTGCAGAAGAAAACCTACTCAAACTCGCTGAACTGCGTGGTACATTAACAGAAAAAGATTCTGCACGTTGGCAACAAATCAAGAAAGACTTTATGCGTAACAAATCATTAGGTGGAGATAATGCAGATATTGGTGATCGGGTTGTTGGCCAGCTAGCGTCACTCGTTGAAAGTGTTCAAGCACTTGGCAACCACTAATGAGCTATTTATCAGGGTATCCTCGCGTTAAGTTATTAACCTCAATTGTTGCAATTTTTATTATTGTTCAATCGGTTAATAGCTTAACTGCTGGCGGTTTAACCCAATTTGGGCTAGTTCCACGTACAGAATGGGGCTTGCTCGGTATCTTCTTCGCTCCATTTATTCATGGAAGCTGGGAGCATCTACTCAGCAATTTGCCTCCATTTATCATCTTAAGCGCATTATTGCTTCATCGCACCATCAAAGCTTACATATTGGCATCACTGTTTATCATTATTGCTGGTGGGTTAGCAGTTTGGCTCATTGGTAGGAATGCAGTTCACATCGGCGCAAGCGGGTGGGTTTTTGGTTTATGGGGGTTGCTAATTGCTCAAGGCTTCTTCCGGCGAAAATGGGGTGATATCGCTATCGCATTATTAGTGCTGTTCTATTTTGGCACAATGGCTAGCGGCTTATTACCTACTCACTTATACATCTCAACTGAATCACATATAGCGGGGGCTATTGCAGGGGCTATCTATGCATGGCTGAGTCATCGTTACCATCAAAAAACCAATAATCGCTCACTTTAAATTAGCACCATCACAATTATGACTCACTTTTTATGCTTTATTTAAATTTATGTATCTTTTTATGTGATCGTGGTTCACATATTAACAATTAACCATAAACTAACCATTTATTAACATTACAATAATGATAGTCTCGAAAAATAATAACAACATGGGACTCAATAAATGAAAAAACACCTCATCTCAATCGCTATTGTTCTAAGTTTAAGCTCCTTATCACTGTCATCATTTTCTCAATCAACTCAAATTAAAATTGAACGAGATAATTATGGCGTCCCTCATATTTATGCCAATGATACTTATAGCCTGTTCTATGGGTACGGCTATGCTGTGGCACAGGACCGATTATTCCAAATGGAAATGGCCAAACGCAGTACCCAAGGTACTGTTTCTGAAGTATTAGGTAAGGATTATATTTCTTTTGATAAAGAAATCAGAAACAACTATTGGCCTGATTCTATCCATAAACAAATCAATCAGTTACCCTCCCAAGAACAAGATATTTTAAGAGGGTATGCAGATGGTATGAATGCATGGATTAAACAAATCAATACTAAGCCAGATGACTTAATGCCAAAACAGTTCATTGACTATGATTTTTTGCCATCCCAATGGACGAGTTTTGATGTTGCTATGATTATGGTCGGTACAATGGCAAACCGCTTTTCCGATATGAATAGTGAAATTGATAACCTAGCATTACTCACTGCGCTTAAAGATAAGTATGGTGAACAATTGGGAGTAGAGTTCTTTAACCAAATTAATTGGCTTAATAATCCCAATGCGCCAACAACAATATCATCAGAAGAGTTCACCTATTCAGATTCACAAAAAACAAAAAATACATCTCAGTTGAATCAAATTAGTGATTACCGACTTACTGCTCCCATGTTTGAACGCACAGCCAAAGATACAACTGGAAAAGTCATTGCACTTTCTTCTCAAGAAAATAATGCGTTAATCGCTAAGCAATATGAACAAAGTGGTGCGAATGGGCTAGCTGGCTATCCAACCACCAGCAATGTTTGGCTTGTTGGAAAAACAAAAGCTTCTGGCGCAAAAGCCATTTTACTTAATGGCCCACAGTTTGGTTGGTTTAACCCAGCCTATACATACGGTATCGGCTTACATGGGGCAGGGTTTAATATTGTCGGAAATACACCGTTTGCTTATCCCGCTATTTTATTCGGCCATAATGGACATATATCTTGGGGTTCTACCGCTGGGTTTGGTGACGGTGTTGATATATTTGCAGAACAAGTTTCACCTGAAGACCCAAATAGCTACCTCCACCAAGGGCAGTGGAAGAAAATGCTTTCTCGCCAAGAGACATTGAATGTAAAAGGTGAACAACCCATTACTTTTGAAATATACCGTACTGTGCACGGTAATGTGGTTAAACGGGATAAGACAACTCACACCGCCTACAGCAAAGCTCGCGCATGGGATGGCAAGGAGCTTACATCCTTAATGGCTTGGGTAAAGCAAGGACAAGCGCAAAACTGGCAGCAATGGCTAGACCAAGCACAAAACCAAGCACTGACGATCAATTGGTATTATGCAGATAAAGACGGAAACATTGGCTATGTCCATACCGGACACTACCCCGATCGCCAAATAAACCATGATCCTCGTTTACCAGTATCAGGCACGGGAGAATGGGACTGGAAAGGTATACAACCTTTTGCTAATAATCCAAAAGTGTATAACCCCAAATCAGGTTATATCGCCAACTGGAATAACTCTCCAGCTAAAAATTACCCCGCTAGCGACTTATTTGCCTTCTTATGGGGCAGTGCAGATAGGGTGAAAGAAATCGATAACCGCATTGAAGCCTATGATAAGTTAACGGCTGATGATATGTGGGCGATTTTACAGCAAACTAGCCGTGTCGACCTTAATCATCGCTTATTTACACCATTTCTAACTCAAGCGACACAAGGTTTGCCATCAAATGACAATAGCGTCAAATTAGTGTCCATGCTCCAGCAATGGGATGGCATAAACCAGTTATCAAGTGATGGAAAACATTATATTCACCCAGGGTCTGCTATCCTCGATATCTGGTTAAAAGAAATGCTTAAAGCCACCCTAGGCCAAACCGTCCCTGCACCATTTGATAAATGGTACCTAGCGAGTGGTTATGAGACGACGCAAGAAGGCCCAACAGGGTCATTAAATATTAGTACAGGTGCAAAATTACTGTATGAATCTCTCTTAGAAGATAAATCCCCCATACCTCAGTCTATCGATTTATTTTCAGGACAACCGCAGAATGATGTTATTAGAAAGGCTTTGAATACGACTTACCAAAAAATGATAGAAAAATACGGTGATAACCCGGCTAATTGGCAAACACCAGCCACGGCATTAACCTTCCGTGAAAATAATTTTTTTGGTATACCACAAGCCTTACCTCAAGAAAATTTCCATCAAAATGAATACCATAATCGGGGAACTGAAAACGACTTAATCGTGTTTACCGAAGAAGGGGTGAGCGCATGGGACGTTGTAGCTCCAGGGCAAAGTGGCTTTATTTCCCCGCAAGGAAAACCTTCGCCTCACTATCAAGACCAACTCTCTTTATATCAGCAATTTGGTAAGAAACCGTTATGGCTTAACAGCGAAGAGCTGGCGCCATATATTGAGTCAACTGAAACACTAATAATTGAGAGATAATACTATTATTAAGCTAAATACCAAGGTGTCTCGGTATTTAGCTTTTAACCTTCACACGATACACACAGCGCCCAGCACCATTTAGTAAGTACTGTTCGCGTTCAATGCTACCATTATCACCCACAATCTCACTGAACAACGCCAATTCCGACCGACAAAAGTTTTGGCAAGCAGTGGCTGCTGCACAAATTGGACAATGGTTTTCGATAAACAACCAACTGTCACCATCTTGCTCAACCTTCGCCATATACCCTTCTTCGCTACGCACTTCAGCCAATGCTTCAAGCCGCTCAGCTAATGGTAAATTTTTACAACGGGCAAAATATTTTTCTCTACTTTCCGTTTCCCTTTGGTTAATCAGCTTTTCTAGTCCTTCATCTCCAAAAATAGTACGAACGGAATCAATCAATTGCAGAGCAAGTTGCGCGTGAGTATCAGGAAAGCGTTGATGCCCCAACTCCGTTAACACCCAATTTTGTCGAGGACGTCCTGCCCCTGTTTGCGATAAGCACTGCGCCCCCTCTACTAACCCTAATGACGTCAGTTTTTGGATGTGCTGCCTTGCAGCTTCTCCGGTCATATTTAAATCATTTGCGATCACAGCGGTAGAAATTGGCCCTTTAGTTTTGATACAAAAAAGAACCTTATCCACGGCCTGTGTCAAATTTAAATTATCAAAGTAATTACTTGCATTAATCATTATGCGACTCTATTATCCAAGCTATTACTTGGATAATACCTCTTTTTCTACTATTCCGTCTAGCGGGTCTCTCTATGAGCAATGAAACATCAACCATACCTCAAGCCAAATGGGCTGATTTACTCAGTGGCACTAATGCATTACTCACTATTGCCCTAACTGGAGGTGTTGCACTACATGCTATCAATATTTATATCGTAACAACCATATTGCCTAGTGTCGTTAACGATATTGGTGGTCTCGAATATTACGCATGGAATACCACTTTATTTGTAGCAACATCCATTGTCGGTTCAGCCCTTTCCAGTAAAGTATTAGACCGTTTTGGGCCTAAATATTCTTATTTATTCGCACTCATTCTCTTTTCTTTGGGGTCTATTTGGTGTGCAGCGTCCCCATCAATGCTGGTATTACTTGGTGGTAGAGCATTGCAAGGGCTGGGGGGTGGTATTCTATTTGCTCTTAGCTATGCATTGATCCGCATTGTCTTTACCGAAAACTTATGGTCCCGAGCAATGGGAGTTGTTTCGGGTATGTGGGGAATAGCAACACTCTGTGGCCCTGCAATTGGGGGGATTTTTGCAGAAAGTGGCCACTGGCGTTGGGCATTTTGGGCTTTACTGCCTGTCGCTGTTTTTCTCGCACTCATTGTCATCAATCAACTTCCTAAAAAGCAAACTCAAGCACCAAAAAACAGCAAAGTTCCATTCCTAGCGATTTCTTTGTTAGTGATATCCGTTCTTGCTATTTCAATTGGAAGTTTGTCTGAAAGTTTATTCATAAACCTTATTGGTTTGTTAATTGGTCTAGCCATACTGCTGACTATTGCCTTACTCGATGGCAAAAATGACAGACACTTATTACCAACTGGATCCTATTCACTCAAAAGCCCACTTGGCGTCATATTTTTAACCATGTGTTTGTTAGTTGGAGGTATGACAACAGAAATTTATGTCCCTTATTTCTTACAAACCATCCATCAGTTTTCTCCACTCACTGCGGGTTATTTAACCGCAATAATGGCCGCAGGTTGGACCATCGGAGCGCTCTTTAGTGCCAATAAAACGGGGGCGATTGTTATCCGAATTATTCGAATAGGGCCGGTCATCATATTGATGTCTTTAATTGTTCTTGCTGTTTTAACGCATAATCAACAGCTTATTGAATCATGGCCACTGTTCGTTATTTATCTCATCGCCATGGCAGGGGTGGGTCTAGGAATTGGTGTGTGTTGGCCTCACCTGGTATTGCGTGTTTTTAAAAATGCGCCAGAGGGAGAGGAAAACCTCGCATCCTCTTCCATTATTACCATTCAATTGTATGCAACCGCGCTATCTGCCGCCTTAGTGGGAGTCGTCGTCAATAATAGCGGGCTAATTAACCCTGGGGGGATTGCGGGAGCACAGCAAGCTTCAATCTGGTTATTCGCCCTATTTGCTATTAGCCCATTACTCGCAACGGTATTAATCCGCAAAATCAGATAAAAAAGAGTAAAAGGGAGTCAAAGCTCCCTCTTTAATGACAAATCAATCTAATGAGCTCGTTAATGTCTTTTGGGAGCGTAAAAAATAAGGCAGAACAATAATACTGATCAGCAGAACAAAAATAGTTGCTACCATCACCCCTAAGAAAGCATGGTCAAAGGCAATATTGGCCTGATTTATCAACGCAAATGCATTATTGGCTGGCAGTGATTCAGAAACTAATAAGGCCTCATCAATACTGTCATAAACTTTATCACTGACAGTTATACCTTCAGGCAGTGAAAGTTTTAACGTATAGATAGCACTCATTAGTCCCCCCATAAACGTTACGCCTAAAACGCTGCCAATTTCATAAGCGATTTCTTCAATTGATGCCGCCATACCTGCTTTTTCATCGGGGGCATTTAACATCACCGTGGTCGAAGCCGTTGTAAAAATAGCACCCAAACCAAAACCTATCAAAAAGAGGAATGAAAGTAACAGAATACCTGTCGAGGTTTGGTACACCATCGTTAAACCAACAACACCAATTAACGTACAAGTAAACCCAAAAACAGTGAGTTTTACCTCACCAAATTTATGAAGGTACATACCTGCCAATGGCGCAGCTATCACCGAAGCCAATGGAATTGGAATGATATATAACGCGGCCTCAAACGGGGTATAACCCAAAACCAGCTGTAGACGTTGACTTAGTAATAACTCGACACCAACAATAACTACAATGGATAAAACCGCCATCATCAGCCCTGCATTGAATTTAGGGTGCTTTAATAACGTAAAATCAATCATTGGTGATGTGGATTTAACTTGTCGATTTCTAAATACCACCAAAAAGAAAACCCCAATAACACCCGAGACCAATACTGCTGGCCAATCGGTATAAGGTTTACCGAGCTCCTTCAACGCATAAATAACACCAATTAGACCAATTAATACTAAAATAGAACCTAGAATGTCGATTTTTTTATCGCTGTTACCACCACATTTAGGGATCAAATAACACGCAAACGGAATAACCAATAAAACGACCGGCACATTAATGAGAAAAACAGAGCCCCACCAAAAGTGGTTAAGTAAGATACCGCCGATCAAAGGGCCAATAGCCGCGCCACCTGAAGCAACTGCCGACCATATTCCAATAGCGAGAGCTCTTTCTTTCGGGTCTAAAAAAACATGTCTTACAATCGCAAGGGTGGCAGGCATACTTACTGCAGCACCTACAGCCAAAAAGCCACGAGACAAAATTAAACTGGTTGCTGTTGGTGAAAAAGCTGCACACAACGAAGCTAAACCAAATAATGGTAACCCCAACAAAAACATTTGCTTGTGACCGACTTTATCACTTAGCATCCCTGCCGCAGGTAATAAACCAGCGACCACCAGTGGGTAAGCATTCATTATCCACAGTTTTTCAGATGACGTAGCGCCTAAATCATGGGTTAATTTAGGTAAAGCGGTATACAGTACAGTGACATCAATAACGATAAGAAATAGTACACTTGAAACTAATAGAAGCACTATCCAGCGCTTATAATCGGTTAACATAAAATTCTCTCAATGAGTTTATTTGATCATGATTTCTGTGCTGATCGTGCTACAATATAAATCCATACGTACGTATTGAAAAGAGGTTTTTCTAAATGGGACGTCAACGAACAATCGATAGAGAAAAATTACTTGATGCTGCTGAAGACATTGTTCTACAGCAAGGCGCTACAGCGCTCACTATCGACGCAGTCGCCAAAGCAATGGGGATTTCCAAAGGCGGTGTTCAGTACTGTTTTGGCAATAAAGATGCCTTAATCGATGCAATGTTTGAGCGTTGGGGCCAGTCCTATGATGAAATTTTCAATCAAAAAATTGAACAAGATAACTCCCCTGAAGGGCAAATTTTTGCGCATATGCAAGCGACCCACCAGCACGACAAAGTCTCGATGGCAAAAGGCGCTTCTTTAATGGCATCCTTATTACAAACCCCTGAATATCTGGAAAGTACGCGTATTTGGTACCGTGAACGGCTTGCTAAGTTAGACACCTCAACAGAAAAAGGTAAACAGGCCAGAATTGTTTTTCTAGCCACTGAAGGCGCTTTTATGCTGCGCTATATGGGATTCATGGAAATTGATGATAATGAATGGCAATCTATATTTAGTGATTTAGAAAATTTATTAAAAGGGTAGATTTAGTCTCTTTTTTTGATATCGATAATAACTCCACTCCAATAAACTAAAAATAAGAAATAAAATGGAGATGATTTAAAATGAAAGTAAATGAATTAAAATTACTTATAGAGACAAATAAAAACAATAATTTTATTAATAATAAGAAACCATTTATCTATAATATAAAAGAAAAACCCATTAACACTGACTGTGTAGCTTCATTAAAGAAGAAGTTTGAAGAGTTAGATAGAAAAACAAACAGTTTTAAAAAAACACAACCGAATAAACCACAAAACCATATAAAAAAAGAATTATTAGAATACGACAATTACGCTTTTGGAAATGATTTAACGAAAAAAAACCTTTACTTTATTTATAGTTCACCAGACTCAAAAAAAATAGAGCTAATACACAATCATAATGAGAACAAAATAAATAGTAACAATGCAATTTTTATCAATATGTTTAGTTTATTAAAAAATGAAACTGATGGTTCCATATATAAAATATATGACTTCATCATTAAAATTGCAAATAAAAATAAAGAATTATCAACAAATCATAGCCAATTTACTCATATCATAACCTTAGAAAATGGGAGGGATGTATTAATAGAAAAATATAAAAAACAAAGTAAATATTCATGTTATTAAAAATAAAAGATAAACCCGGAAAATGTAGATTTCCGGGCTATTTTTATTATCTATATTACGAATTTATTTTTCTAAGGTGCTTATATATGGTCGCTGAGCTAATCCCTAATTCGACAGACACAATTTTATGCGCAGCAGAAAATTCAAACATACCACAGTCATGGAGTTCTTTAATGATTTCAAAGTTTTTATTTTTACTTGGAATGTTTTTATTTAAATAGATCGTATTTTTAATGGGTTCAAGATGATCCATAATTAATTTATTAACATCTTGCGAAAAGTTTTCATTTTTAGAATTGTTCCCCCCGCCCATCAAATCAACCATCGCATTCATTGGCATATCTAATGCCCAATTCATACATACCATACCAATCGGCTGGTTATCTAAATTCACAATTAAGGTTGAAGAAGAGCGAAATGGACGAATACTTTTAGTATTAAAATACACTTCCCAAGATGAATGATTCTTTTTAAAACCAGCCAATTTCTCAAGCGCAATATTCGTTGCAGGAGCTCCAAGTGTTCTCCCTGTTAGATGCCCATTAGCAATGTGGATCACAGAACTGTGTAAATCTTCAAAACTATGCAAAACAACTTCGCAATATGGCCCCAAAAACTCACCGAGACACTCAATCATAGGGGTGTATGACTGCAATAATTTTCGATCTTGCTCAGTAAAAACATAATTAATATTCATATCCATACTCAACAATCCACTTAGTAAATTCCCATAACTTTAATAAATTAGAGTAAATTTTTCAATACTTAATCCATAAAAACACACCTTAGTATAATTTTTTTATACTTAGTCAAAAAATTGACAATAATCACGGAAGGGAAAATATGATTGTGATTTAATCATCAGCGTCAAGATAACAACCAAAGGAACCAATAATGATTATTTCAACTGAAAATGCCCCTAAAGCCATCGGCCCTTATTCCCAAGCCCGAAAAGTTGGCAATAGCGTTTATATCTCGGGCTGCTGCCCTTTCCATCATGAAGATGGCTCTGTCGTTGGTGCCGACATCACCACACAAACAAATCAAGTCATGAAAAACCTAAAAGCCGTTGTTGAAGCCGCGGGATATTCTATGGATGACGTGGTCAAAACCACCTGCTTCATCAGTGATATGAATAATTTCGTTACCTTTAATGGTGTCTATCAATCCTATTTCTCTGAAGGTATCTACCCCGCTCGTTCCTGTGTAGAAGTTTCTCGCCTTCCAAAAGACGTATTAATAGAAGTTGAAGCGATCGTTTTGAAGCAATAAACGCTAAATATAATAATTAAGGCGGATTTATGAATAAGTGGATAAGACTCAGTTTTCTCATTCTTGGTGCTGGTACTATTTTTAAATTATCCAGTATGAAAGATGTTTTTTACGTTCCTATGCAGCAAGATTGGGGACTAACAAATGCCCAAATTGGCTTTGGTTTTACGGTTTACACTATTGTTCAAACCATTGGTCTATTCTCATCACTATATATTGCAGATAGATTCTCGAAAAAAATCCTTCTACCCGTAGGGTTAATTGGGGTTGGGCTTTGTGGTGCGTACTTATCCACTCTTCCGCCATTTACCGGTTATCTCATATCCTTTGCCGTCATGGCATTGTTTGCAGATGTTATTTATTGGCCAGTACTACTTAAAGCCGTGCGCTTACTCGGTGATAAAAAAGAACAAGGCCGCCTATTTGGTTTCCTTGAGGCTGGACGCGGTATTGTAGACGTAATTATTGCTTCCGGTGCATTGTATGTCTTTGTCCTGTTCGGTGAAGGCAAAGAAGGTATGCAAGCTGGGTTAATGTTCTACACCATTGTGACCGTGGTTATTGGGGTTATCACTTATTTCATCGTTAGCGATGATGACAAAAAAGTTGCAGACAATTCATCAGAGGCAAATAAGCAAGTTATTGAAGGGATAAAAAGTGTCATTAAATGTCCTAACTTATGGCTTGCATCGATGACTATTTTCTTTATCTATGCATCATATTGTGGATTAACTTACTTCATCCCATTCTTGAAAGATATCTATGCGTTACCCATTGCATTAGTGGGTGCCTACGGGATCATCAACCAATATGCTCTAAAAATGGTAGGAGGCCCTATTGGTGGTTTCTTATCGGACAAAGTATTTAAATCACCTACTAAGTTCTTACAGTTCACCTGCTTATTATCTGCCGTCGCAATGGGTTTATTCATGATGTTACCTCATGAAAATATGAATGTTTATCTCGGTATGGCGGCAACATTAGGCTTCGGAGCTATTATTTTTAGCCAGAGAGCTATTTTCTTCGCCCCGATGGAAGAAATTGGGACTAAACGTGAGTATGCAGGTTCTGCAATGGCATTTGCTTGTATTCTTGGTTATATGCCTGCGATGTTTGCTTACGCGATTTATGGCTCTTTCCTAGATAACTACCCTGGTATAACTGGCTATAACTTTGTTTTTGGCATGATGATCATGTTTAGCTTGTTAGGTTTCGTGACCGCTAAAATTTTAACTAAACGTATAAAACAACGCGAAATCAATGCAGCAACAGAAAATGAATAGAATTGACATTACAGGTGAAAAAATGAATAACATCGAAGCACAAAAAATTATTGATCGTATTGATTCAATGCCACTGTACCTCCACGCTTATGCCTTCCATTTAAATATGAGAAAAGAGCGTATTTTACCCGATGACTTATTAGAAATAGCGAAAAAGCATCATTTAACAGGCGCTAAGATTCATGTTGAAGATGGTGAAACTAAAGCCCTAAAAACCATGAGTGATGCACAACTAGAGGCTTTTGGACAAAAAGCAAAGGAATATAACCTCGACTTAAAAATTGAAACGAGTTCTTCTGCCGCCAATGCAATTGATGAAGCCGTACACATTGCACTAAAAACACGTGCTAGCTCTATTCGCTTTTACCCTCGCTACGAAGGGAATCTTCAAGATGTACTTAAGAAAGTCAAAGCTGATATCCAGTATATCAAAGAAACTCATGAGCACACGGGCCTGAAGTTTGTTATCGAGCAACATGAAGATCTAAAAAGCCATGAACTTAATCAATTAGTCGAAGACGCTGATTTCCCTAATTTTTCATTGCTGTTTGATTTCGGCAATATGTTCAATGCTAATGAACTACCGTTAGAAGCTTTTGATAAAATGAAAGGCAATATCACTCAGGTCCATATGAAAGATGCCGTTCGCCTTCCTGAAGGAAAAGGATTTGGTCACAAAGCGAGCCTTTCAGGTGAAGGCGAAGTACCTTTCAAAGAATTAGTTAAAAAACTAATTTGCTTGGGTGATGAAAAACCACAAGTCATATCCTTTGGCTTAGAAGAAGAAGTTGACTATTACGCACCTGCTTTTCGCTTTGATGATGAAGGGGATAACCCATGGATCCCATATCGTGGCGCAAGTGAAACGCCAATGCCAACAGAAGGGCTCGATGAGCGTTTAGAAAAAGAATTCAACGACGCTATGAACCAGCTTAAATTTGTGCAGAATATCGCGAATCAGCTAAAGCAAGAAGCACTCGCAGTCCTCAATAAATAACGACCCCATGACTCAATAAAAAACCGGTACAGCAGCGTCTGTTGTACCGGTCATCATGTGGGCGGACAAAATAGTTGGGAACTGGGAGGGGTGGAAATGGAGTTTTTAAGGATTATTTAGGGAAGAGTGACAAAATAGATGGGAACTGGGTGTAGCGTCGTAAGCTAATACGAAAATTAAAAATGACAAAATAGTTTGGAACTAGATTTCACTTATCTGGTTAACTAATCTAGCTAACCTGCCGCTCAGCTTAGTACGATCCTATATCCAACTGATCATAATCCTTTCATCAGTATCCCAAATTAAATCCCCCTCCTAGACTGCCTCACCAACACTTTACAGTGATCCCGTATTTCCGGACAGGTGATTGATTTTTTTCGCTTGTACAGGTGTTAAGCCACAGTTATCTTGATGTGGACATTATGCATTGTAATAGCCCATTAACATGCGCTAAGAGCATAAATTAATATACAGTAACAAGCATTACGAGGTGCTAATGTTTGGAAAGCAGCCTCTTCCAACTACAATAATAAGTTAACTATCCTCCACCCACAAATAATTACAAATGACCCCTTTCCGCTATAACTCCGATCTCACCAGCGGCTCGCTACAAACCCGAGAGTGTCGCATTATTACTGGCTTGTTACTCCAAGAGCTTGATGAAGCTGCCTGGGATAAAGCCATGTATAAGGAAAATGTGCTTCAGAAACGCACGCAATCTACGGTAAGACGTATTTCTTCAGCGCTTAGAAAACGCCTAGAACACCTAAGCTCTGACTTTTGGGCTTTTGCGTTTTTATGTTAGGCATTGTCTGGCAACTGGAGGAAGTGTAATGACCATGAATGGTCACTGTGATTGACAGTATCTTGCTTAAACTTATCTGAACAATGGTAGAACTGGCTCATATTTATCCCCTCTATGATTGTTTATCTTTTTCACCATAAAAAGTATCAGGGGCTACTCAGGGCTACATAAAGATATTTATCTACTTTTACTGATTGATAAGTAGCATCAGTCCATCCGCAGGACTGGTGGTGCCGGCAAAATGCTGACCCAACACATGCGTATAGATTTGCGTGGTCTTAACATCGTTATGCCCTAAGAGTTCTTGCACAGTGCGAATATCACGCCCCGCTTGTAATAGATGCGTAGCAAACGAGTGACGAAATGTATGACAAGTGACACGCTTGCTAACGATGCCTGCTTTTTGTACGGCTGCCTTCAATGCCTTTCGCGCAACGGAGTCATGCAGATGATGGCGGCATAATTTGCCGTTATACGGGTGGTTGCAGAGCGTGCTGGAGGGAAAGACAAACATCCACGCCGCTTGTCGATAAGCAGAAGGGTATTTGTGATCTAAAGCAAAAGGCAGCGATGGCCCTACGCCTTGTAAGTTGTCGTCTTGCTGAATAAGCCGCGCTTGCTCAATGAGTTATTTTATTGCTGGGATTAGGCGCGTGGGCAGTAGGCTGTTTCTGCTTTTCCCACCCTTACCGTCATGCACAGTGATGCAGCCATTATCAAAATCAAAATCTTTAACCCGCAAACGCAAGCATTCATTAATGCGCAAACCTGCACCATACAGCAGCGTAAAAATAACTTGGTTGCGAGTATCCATAACCTGCAAAATGCGTTGCACTTCATTTGCAGAGATAACAGAGGGTAGCCGTCTAGGCTTGCTTGCAGGGATATAATCAATATCGCCCAACGGCTGTTGTAAAAACCTGTTGTACAAAAAAGCTAGGGCATTTAAAGCGATTTTCTGCGTGTTTATGGCTACATGTCTGCTGTTTGCTAAGCTGGATAAAAACAGCCTGACCTCTTCACTGCCCATGGTCTGAGGATGACGTTTTTTGTGAAACAGAATAAAACGCTTAATCCAGTGCAGGTAAGTTTTTTCAGTTTTCAGCGCATAACCTTTTTGTCGCATATCCGTGCGTATAGAATTTAAAAATGGACTGTTAGACATAAAACGCTCCTTGTCTTGCAACTGTCTGCCTATACAGCCTATTCTAGCTGGGATTTAAAAAAGTGCCTGTTTTTTACGCCTAGAGATGCTTGTTTACCGGTAGAGTTTTAATTTAATGCTAAATAAATTAAAATGTTATGAGTTCTTTGGGTGAGATAATGTGCATCGTGCAAGCAGGATAGACGGCATGCACGATTTGTAATAACAGAGTGTCTTGTATTTTTAAAGAAAGTCTATTTAATACAAGTGATTATATTAATTAACGGTAAGCATCAGCGGGTGACAAAACGAGCATGCTTACTAATAAAATGTTAACCTCTGAGGAAGAATTGTGAAACTATCACTAATGGTAGCTATATCGAAGAATGGAGTTATCGGGAATGGCCCTGATATTCCATGGAGTGCCAAAGGTGAACAGCTCCTGTTTAAAGCTATTACCTATAACCAATGGCTGTTGGTTGGACGCAAGACTTTTGAATCAATGGGAGCATTACCCAACCGAAAGTATGCGGTCGTAACACGTTCAAGTTTTACATCTGACAATGAGAACGTATTGATCTTTCCATCAATTAAAGATGCTTTAACCAACCTAAAGAAAATAACGGATCATGTCATTGTTTCAGGTGGTGGGGAGATATACAAAAGCCTGATCGATCAAGTAGATACACTACATATATCTACAATAGACATCGAGCCGGAAGGTGATGTTTACTTTCCTGAAATCCCCAGCAATTTTAGGCCAGTTTTTACCCAAGACTTCGCCTCTAACATAAATTATAGTTACCAAATCTGGCAAAAGGGTTAACAAGTGGCAGCAACGGATTCGCAAACCTGTCACGCCTTTTGTGCCAAAAGCCGCGCCAGGTTTGCGATCCGCTGTGCCAGGCGTTAGGCTCTCAGGAGAACAAAGGCATGGGCATCATTTCGCGATTGTTTGGCGGCAAAAGCAAACCGCAGTATGACAATAAGCCACCAATTTACGGCGGCGACGGGCTGACAGATCGTTCTCCGGCAATAGTCAACTGCGCGAGCATGGGGATGGCTCAAGCGCTCATCGACGGGTTTATTTCGGAAAGGTGCGGGGAAGGTTCCGAACGGGGAATCGAGTTTACGCTTAAATCCCCAGACAACTCTGAAAAGCTAATCAAAATGATCTGCGTCACTGCTCCGGATGGTTCCGAGCACAAGTTCTACTTCGATCTATCGCGTCCGGTTGCTGTCGCAATGAAAATGAGCGGGCTATGACGCACAATTACCATGAGCACAACAAGTCAATGCCGCGGACGGCGTACCGCCGCTGATTTTCAGCGTTAGTTTTCAAAATGTCTGATAGAGGTCTGGATAAAGGCGGCGGAATGCAAGATATATTTGAATATGCGGCGGCTGACCTAGGGTTATCGAGAATGGATTTTGCCGAGCTGAAAGCTGGCCTCGCGGGCTTGGGCTTCCCCGGGGGTGAGCGGCACTATCAGGCTTTACCTGAACATTTGAAAGAGCATGAAATTGGCCTTTTAATGCGCCAATACATCGAGACCGGCAATACTGATCTCATCGAACAGGCCGCGAAAAAGCTCTTTAATTATCACCCAAAATGGTCGCTATGGCTGATGCATTAGGACCTAACAATTCGCTATTGTCGGACAATTTCTCCACCGCTTCGCGGCTACAAAATTGCCGCAAAGCTCTGCGTTAGGCGTCATATGAAGATTTCGGTGATCCCTGAGCAGGTGGCGGAAACATTGGATGCTGAGAACCATTTCATTGTTCGTGAAGTGTTCGATGTGCACCTATCCGACCAAGGCTTTGAACTATCTACCAGAAGTGTGAGCCCCTACCGGAAGGATTACATCTCGGATGATGACTCTGATGAAGACTCTGCTTGCTATGGCGCATTCATCGACCAAGAGCTTGTCGGGAAGATTGAACTCAACTCAACATGGAACGATCTAGCCTCTATCGAACACATTGTTGTGTCGCACACGCACCGAGGCAAAGGAGTCGCGCACAGTCTCATCGAATTTGCGAAAAAGTGGGCACTAAGCAGACAGCTCCTTGGCATACGATTAGAGACACAAACGAACAATGTACCTGCCTGCAATTTGTACGCAAAATGTGGCTTTACTCTCGGCGGCATTGACCTGTTCACGTATAAAACTAGACCTCAAGTCTCGAACGAAACAGCGATGTACTGGTACTGGTTCTCGGGAGCACAGGATGACGCCTAACAATTCATTCAAGCCGACACCGCTTCGCGGCGCGGCTTAATTCAGGAGTTAGAGAGCTGGGGAAGACTATGCGCGATCTGTTGAAGGTGGTTCTAAGCCTCGTACTTGCGATGGCATCGGGGCAGGCACTTGCTGACCTGCCAATTGTTTTAGTGGATGAAGCTCGTCTTCCCTATGACTACTCCCCATCCAACTACGACATTTCTCCAAGCAACTACGACAACTCCATAAGCAATTACGACAATAGTCCATCAAATTACGACAACTCTGAGAGCAACTACGATAATAGTTCATCCAATTACGACAATAGTCGCAACGGAAATCGTAGGCTTATATATAGCGCAAATGGGTCTCGCACTTTCGCCGGCTACTACGTCATTGCCAACAATGGGACAACGAACTTCTTTTCCACATCTGGCAAAAGGATGTTCTACACCCCAAAAGGGGGGCGCGGCGTCTATGGCGGCAAAGATGGGAGCTTCTGCGGGGCATTGGTCGTCATAAATGGCCAATTTTCGCTTGCCCTGACAGATAACGGCCTGAAGATCATGTATCTAAGCAACTAGCCTGCTCTCTAATAAAATGTTAGGCCTCAACATCTAGTCGCAAGCTGAGGGGAACCACTAGTGTCATACGAACCTCCAAGAGACGGTTACACAAACGGGTACATTGTTGATGTCATGTATGACAATCGCCCAAGTAAGTATCCAGCTGTGTTCAGAACGTACGTCCGAATTCCAGACTATGTCGAACTAGATAACGCGGAGGAGCTGGCCGACGCAATCATTCGAGAGGTTGAGTTAAAGGAGGCATGGCTCACAAGGGTCTTGGGGAACTCAGCCGATCCTGACGCTTCTGTGGGCAAGTGGGACCGGCGCCTAGCGCAGTGCGGTGGTATTGATGAGATGTCAAGTGGGGTGCAGGCAACATACTTCAGTCCAAACGGTCAGCTGGTCGGCTTAGTGGCATACATTGATGCCGAATGGATGGATGAATAGCTCTGACGTTACGATTCAGGTGAGACAACCAGATGGGCATTGCGTACAAGCTCAGTTGCCACCGATGTGGCTACGAGTCTGATCTTCTTTACCTAGGCCAAGGTATGGCGATGCTTCCTGAGCAAATAGTCGGAACGTGCACATGCTGCGACAATCTAACGACGATTTCTATAAATGAAAGCTACGGAGTATGCTCACTTTGTGGGGCTAAGGATCGTGTGATATTTACAAGCTATCAGCATGAGGCAAGGCCAAGAAATCCCTGCTATCTAGAGAGAAGTTTCAAATATCAATGCCCAAGATGCCATGCCTTCAGTATGGAGCCTCCGGATCTACCGGAGATGCTTTGGGACTAATGCTCCGCTTTGCCTCGGGTATCCGTTCGACCTATGTTTAAGAGGAAACGCACGTGTCTGCCGCCAAAGCTCTTGCCTATGCACTTTGTGACAAGTTGGAAAGCAAAAAAGTTGATGAAGTCGTACGAAATCTTGTTTCTAGCGGCTGGAATATTAGGGAAGTGGCCTGGGAAGCTTCGTCCTTTGATCATGAAATGCCCTACTTTGACACGGGGCGGGACTTCGATATTGGATTTCCTGACACGCTGTCATCCAAGATTGAGTTTTTGACCGCGAATGGATCAATCGTCCAAGCACGTGCTCGCCTGCACTTCAAGCAGGCTCTAATTTTTGCCAAGGCGTCCAAACATGTCGCCGCGCTCAAGAACTCATTGGATTACTACTATGGATCGTCTGTAATCCCCCCTCAAAACCACGGAGGCTATTTGTAGAAAATTCCATTAATATGAACTCAAGGTGTTCCCTACGGACGAATCAGCGATGAAGGTGGTGTACCTGGCTATCCAGGCGGCGACCAAGAAATGGACGATGCCGATCCGCAACTGGAAGCCGGCCATGAACCGTTTTATGATCGAATTTGGTGACCGTTTAAATGGCCACCTTTAACTGACCGGCAAAAGCACTTACACAAAAGGGTTTACAGGCTCTTTCAGTCATTCCTTTAATGCGTAAATTGCTCTCTAACCACTCTCTCAGCCCACCCTTCCATATCCTCTCTCGATACTTGCAGCTCCCCCAACCCCTTTGGATGATTCACCCCTCTATGCCCGTCTTGTCCATATAATTGATCAAACAAACTATTTGGCCAATTCAATGAGCTCTTCACCACTCCACGCCGTATCTTTTCAAAATCATTCCGCCATGTTTCGCTATCAACGCCACTCAACACTTTGGTAGAAAGCATTTTCACCCCATCCGATGCATCCACCTCTAGCAATACAAATTCACTGCCATTACGTTGCACCCCAACGGCTTTAATCACTCTTGGTGAGCCATCTTTACACAGATGTAATCGGCTACGCCCAACTTTTGGCAAAACCAAGGTTTCTTCAAAAAGCACCCGACATGCAAATTTAGTTTTTAGAATTGAAAGTAGCTCATCAAAAGCAGCAAATCGATTAGCAAAAATAGAGTTGTAATTGGTTGCATCCTGCTTCCCACCCACATCTGCCGCTGCTAGGACACCACCTAAGTGTGGCTCATCAGTACTAACCAAATTACTATTTTCACTTGTTGTTGCTTCTTCTTTTTCTAAAATAGTTTGGCTACTTTTTCTTGCCCTGCGAGATTTTTCAATTCGACTAGGTCTACTAAAACTTATCCATGTCGGCTCAGCCTCTATGACTCGTGTGTCTGTGTCTATATTGGCTGTTTCCTCATCGTCCAACTGTAGATGCTCATCATCAACAACTGACTCTGTTGAAACCGCTATGTGCTGCGTACTACCATCACCTGCCTCCTTTTCCTGAAAAGAGGCATGGCTAATAGCTGTTGTGCTAGGAAGCATAGCGTTGATTTCTAAACCTACTATTTCCTCAACTAAATAATCCTTATCCTCGTTAGAAGAACGTCCTTTTACATGTAATTTCCAACCCTGCATGGGCGGAGGGTCAAAGCTAAAGCACCAGCTTTCAACGCCGTTCTTAATTTCTCTATTTTGTTGATAGTGCCTAAAAATACTTTCATACGAATCCATAACATCTTGATCCGAAAACAACCAAACCAAAAGCTGCACTACGGCCGACTGCTCTAACGCCCCTTTAGGAAACGATGAACTGGGTAAGATCCTTATCTCTAAATGATCTCGCTCAACCTCATACTGAACGTCGAACTCTTGCTGTAAAGCGGTACTGCTCAAACAGCTTCGACAGAAATAGGAGTTAATTAAAAATAATGACCGAGCTAGCTCTAACTGTGGGATGTGATAACGAGTCTTGCTATATGGTGTTTCAGCTTCGTAAATAAATGAACTCTGCGCTCCATCCTTGTTGCGTACGGAAGCAAAGGACGAGAGATTAGGAAAATCGATTATTTTGGCTCGTTGAAGATCCGATGCTTCAAACTCAATCACACGATCCGCCTTATTTATTTGCTTTGTTGTACTGTTAACCACCTTAGCTCGACTTAATAAAGGCAAATGAGTAAATCGAGTCCATTTCCGTTCTTGCATTGGATTAAACCAAACAAAAATACGCCACTCCTTATGACCCGAGTTACGGAATAAATGACCAATATGTACAACCTGCACATTGTCATTAAATGTAGCTAGCCTAACCACTCACTCTTCCCCATAAACCATTTCCAAGAATCTTTGTGCTTCCTCAGTTATCCGCTCTTTAGATAACGTTGCACTTCTTAATAATCGCCAGCGCCTAAGCTCAACATCTTCCTGTTTAAGCTTAATAAAAGCTTGGCTAATCCGTCTAATTTGATAATCTTCCACACTCTCTGAGTAACGCTTTAAGCAAAGCGCTACCAAAGGCAGTTTCTGTAGATTTTTTGCAAGAGAGGTTCCGTTAGGAGTTTGCTTTAACAGCCAGCTCGATGTCGCTCTTGGGTGATCAAGGCTACTATCTAGACGCTTTATGATTCTTAATAGTTGTCGTACAGCAATTCGATCTCTTTGGTTCCAATCAACTCTAGGGGCGGGTGCCAGACGCTCTTGTTGATGCTGTTGATTCCAGTGAACTAGCCAATCCCTGTCATGTCGGTAAAGCCAAGCGTATAGCACCCCACCCTCTAAAGACTGTCTTGCCGCCTTAATTCCTTGGTATTTATGCACTAGTTGCTGCCAGTCTTTATGCTTAACAGT